>JAEZQV010000047.1 GCA_023441125.1 Bacillota bacterium | reverse complement strand
TAACCCCACCGGTAGTACCTGTCGGTTTGGTAATCCTGCAGGAAGAAACAACTATGATTTAGTTCCTGCTCACAAACCGTTTTGAACCTGTCATAATCTTTTCTCAGGATGACAATATCGGCATCCGGGTCCCAGGGAATAAAGCCCTGGTGACGCACCGCCCCCAAAAACGTGCCGCCATCCAAAGAGTACTTTATATCATACTTACGGCAAATTCTATCAATCTCAATCAGCATCTCCAGCATATTCATCTGCATGGTACGCAATTCAGCCGGGAGCAGTTCTACAGTCTGGATGCCTTTTTTCATTGCATATCTCATAGCTGCCTCATAGATCCACTTTTTTCATTAACTCAGCAAAATTAGCGATTTCCGGTCTAAGCAACGTCAACTTGGCGCAGGGAATATGACTTATTCTTTCTGCTGCCGGCGGCAGCACATTATAATTGCCAAAGGTATTTCTCAGGTCTTCCTCATAAAATTTGCTGACTAAAAATTTGTGTCCTTCAAATTCCAATTCAACTAAGAAGTAGTCCCAGGGCAGGCTGCCGTTGGCAACCTGCGTTGCCTCCTCTTGGGACATGCGTTGGGGATAGCCCCATTTAGAGGAACTTTTGCGGGAAACGGTATGCGCCATATTACGGCTTAATTCCGTAAACTCATCGCCACTCCAACTTATAACCCAGTCCCGCAATTTAAAAATAGCGTCTCTGGGAATCAAGGCCAGCAATGCGTACCATTTTCTTAAAAGAAAATTCGGGTGCAATCTTTGGCCAACTTTCGACCACAGCAGCTTTCGTATCAGGAAACAGGCAAAACAATGAACTGGGCGCAGCAGGGCGGCATCCGGCACTGCATCTGCGCAGAGGATATCCACAAATATACCGTTTTTCGCCTGTAGCTCTTCGTGGCCGGCTCTGACAAACTCAGTACCATGCCTAAGCATCCTGGCGTAATTCCATCTGTAGTTAGCATCGGTTCGCCATTCTTGCAGGAAGAATCTCCGCTGATCCAGTTCTTCCCGGCAGATGGCAAAAAACCGGTTATAATCTGCCCGGCTCATGGAAATATCCGCATCGGGGTCCCAGGGGATAAAGCCTTTGTGCCTGACAGCGCCAATAAGGCTTCCGCCTATTAACCGGTATGCAATATGATGTTTGCGGCATATACGGTCTATTTCAATGAGAATTTCCAACTGAATCATCTGAATATGCCGGCGCTGCCCGGGGGTAATGGCAATGTCTGTTGTAACTCGTTCTTCTTTCATGCTCTACTCCAACAAGCTAATTATAGTTTTATGAATTTTCTCGCCACAAGACCCCTCCGCGTGAACCATTGAGGTCTTCAACGCTCTCAGGCGTTCACCTTTTCTAGCATCGGTTCCGTTGATAATCATGTCGCAAAAAGTTTCTATACTGCAGCCATCATGGAGGAAATAGCAAGAAAAATGATCAAATATATAAATTCTGTCCTTTTTCAGCTCACTTTTTCCGTTCAACAGCAAAACAGGCTTGCCAGTAGCCATATATTGACGCGCCCACGAACTCATATCGCTTATCATGCCGGCAGAAACAGCGGTAGCCGGCATTGTATCCGCCGACTGATCCATTATGGCGTTGTCATTGTTTGCTACCATACGCAATATTTCTCTGTATTCTTCATGCCAGGCCGGCCGCATGGAAAGGATGGTAGTTTCCAGCAGCGGGTGAGGCCGCCAGATAAGGGTCAGTTCCTCGTATGCTGAAATAATTGCCAGCCGCTCTTTCAGTTTGGTTAGATAATTGGGGTCATTTAAAAGCGAACCGATACTGCTGTTTAACACAACCGGTTTTTTGCCGCTTAATTTTTTCTGCCAATCTGCCGGTATAGCTGCTTTGTTGATCGTATTGGGTTGTACAATACCATCCAGTTTTGGTGAACCCAGGGCAAGTAATTTTTTCTCCGCAATACCGCTCGCAACATATAATTGTTTGTGTTTATTGGACTGAACGACAATTTTGTCAACCGCATGTACACAAGCTGTAATGTGTTTTTGCGCAAAGGCCTGCAGGTCAACATAGGCACCGGCAATAAAATAGGGGATATAAACAAGCATTGCGGTAAACTTCTTAAGATTATAGGAATAGAACCGGGGGTCGACAGTTGTAATATAATTGCCCTCGTCATACGGATTGTGAATATAGATAACGTCCGGTTTGCGAGTATGCAGGTCATACTTGTCGTAATGAACAATCGGAACATACTCCGGATATTGTTCGCCTTCATAATGCAGAGCGCCCAAACTTTGATCCGGGTTTCTGTCATAGTAGGGAATAGGCATAACGACTGGATTGCAGCGCTCATCATTTTTGGCGGCCAGCCATACACTTTCAAAAGAATCCCACATACTGGCCTTATAGGGCATAAATACGACTTCGATCTTTACTTCCGCTTCCTTGCTAAGTTCCTTTTTCAGCATTCTCAGGAGGTCCTTGCATCTCTGAAAATAAACCGGGGCTGGCTGGCTGTCAGCAATACTGTTTATAATTGCTGCAAACACCATTTCTATTTCCGCCAGCATTTTTTCGTAGCTAGCGAACCGTTCGCTGGTAAGTCCATTTCGTAAGCTATTGCTTATAGAAGTAAGCGCTGCACAGCAGTCGCTGAAAATAATTACGCGGTCGGCCGGTGAAGCCTTTTTCCCATGTTTGGCTCCTTCCCAGATCGTCTGGAGAAGGGTAATAATTTGATCTCTAACATATTTTCTCATACCATCCTCGATCCTGCTTAAGTGTGCAAATTCATTCCGGCGAACAATCTTTCTACAACCCTTACTATTTCATTGTTATTAATCCTGCGCAAAATTGCCGATCATCCGCAGGTACATATCTTCCATGCCAAACGCAGGCTTCCAGCCCAGCTCCCTAATTTTTTTAGAGCACAATTTCATCTGTACTTTCGGAGCATAGCCATACGTCAAATTACTTGCCGGCATATCGATAACAACCCTGATGGCATTGCGCGCAACCTTTGCCGCCACCAGTTCCGCCATCTGCCGGACAGTCATATGGCTTGCCTCGTTGGCAATGTTGTAAATTTCTCCATTTTGTCCTTTAAGCAGCAATAACAAAATACCGGCAACGGCGTCGGCTGTATAACAGTAGTTGCCTGTTGAGCTCCCATCGGTATGTAAAACAATATCCTGCCCTTCGACAACACTTCTGGCAAATTGGGCAAATACCCGATTATCCGCTTTGCTGACCCCCGCCCCGAAAGTTTGCGCCAGGCGGGCCATCTTTACCGGCACGTTATATTCGGCAGCATAGCAACTGCACAGGCACTCGCATAAGCGTTTGCTCTCGCCGTAGCAACTGCGGGGATTGGTTATATCGATATAACCAAGTTCCTGTTCGGTAACCTGGGACAAAACCGGGTCGGTAATCCCGTAAGCCTCCATCGAGGAAAGAAAAACGACACTTTTTACCTGTTTGGCCTTTGCCAACTGCAAAATATTATCCGTGCCATAAACGGCGGTCTGAATGTTTTCCACCGGAAAAGTTACCAGCTCTTTTGATTTTGTTACTGCCGCGCAATGAACAATATAATCAATTCTGCCGGCAAAGGAAGTAAAGTTACGGATATCGCCAACCAGCAACTGAACCTCGCAGCCGTCCAGTATGCCTGCGGCTGCTGTGGTATCCCTGACAACAGCAATCAGCGTTATATTGAGCGCATACTTTTGATTAATCCAATGCAGCGCTTTAACCAGTAATGAGCCAATTAGGCCGGTGGCGCCGGTAATTAAAACAGTACTGCCATACATATCCCGCCAGGGAAGCTGACAATTTGCAATTGTCTCCAGGTCTTGCCGCAATATATTGCCAAACATGTTCTCACCTGCATGCTTAAGTTTTGCCATCTGTCCTTATCGTCTTTCGTCCGGTTTGCCGGCATATAAGGTTTTCATTGCCCGGAACCGTTCTTTAAGCCCGCTATCCGGACACTGCTGATACGACCATTCCAGAAAATCAAAAATATAATGCCGTCTGTCGCCACAGGCCAGTGCTTGTGCGAAAAAATTAGCCGCCCCGGCAAAATCTTTCCGCCGGTAACAGCAATAGCCGGCATCACAGTAAAGCAGGCTTAATTCCTTTGCCGCCGGTTTCATTTGGCTGATATAAGCTAAAATCATCTCCAGCGCATAATCAAAACAGCGCTGCTGCAAAAGCAGGGTGCTGATGGCATTAAAGCCCTTGGCTAAATAGAACTTTTTCCCTAGGTGTAATAAGCCTGCCAGCTGCTTCTGATCCCCGACATGAATTAGTTCTCCCAGCACATCACAGAAAATCGGCAAGTCTGCCGTGGTCAACGGAACCGCTGCATCGGTCTGAAAATAGGCGGCAATAATCTTCTTTAAGGAAGGCTGCAAGCGTGCTGCCAGCAATTCGCCGGCGTGAGGCGAGTCATGGATAATCACGGCGGCCGCCGCCAGCAATTCCATGGCATAGCTGTCCTGTGTCTGCAAAAAATCAACCAAAGCCGGCAACATGGCAGCAAAGCTGCCATGATTCAACAGAACCAAACCGTTTAGGTTATGCTCAGCAAAGCGTTCCCGTAAAATTTGCTGATAGTAAACCAGCACCTTTTTTACTTTAAGCCGCGACAGGGTTGTGACGAGAAAACGAAGGTCCTGCTCAGCCGCAGGGTTGTACAGGGAATTTAGCAAGTAGATAATCTCGGCCGGGTCCTGGTTGCGGATTAAAGAAATAAGCCCGCTGAAGGCCGCCTCATGCAAATTGTCACGCTGCAATACCTTGGCATAATATTCAAAGGCTTTAGCCGGCTGATTTTTCATTTCATAAATCTGCGCAATGGTAAAATAAGCATCCGGACTTAATCCGTAAAAATCATTATTACGACTAAAATCTGAGTATTTCGCATTCATTGCCAGCGCCTTCAGCAAGGACGCCAGCGCCTGCTCGCAGCGGCCGATACTGCGGAAATACAGTCCTTGAAACAGCCAGATTTCCGGGTGATGCGGAAACCGGGCCAAGGCTTCGTTGCAACTGGCGGTAACAGTTTGTTCACTGTATGTTTTTAGCCGGGTCATGCTGCTGATTAGGTATACATACGGTTTATAATCAATTTCACTCTGCAGCCGTCGCATCGTCTGGATTGCCTGTTGCGCATACTCGATCGCTTTTTCATATTCGTTATTCCGCCAGTAGCCATCACTCAGATAACAATACGTCAACTCGCGGACAACGCCGCTTTTCACTTCCGCTTCCAGCAGTGCGGTATTGCGTCGTATTTTGGCAAAGATTGTTTTATTGGTATAACCGGTGTGACAGATTACAATCGACCTGTCGGTAACGCTGATCTGTCTGAGCGGTTTGCCGCTTTTATAAACCGCCTCGTGAACACGCCCCCGGTAGCGGATGACCGGAGAATTCCGGAATATCCGGATGGTTGGATTCGAACTCCGGAGCGGACCGTCTATTCCTTCCAGATTATTCATCAGGCAGCTAATGGCCTCAATCTGCCGGTTGCCATGGATGCGGTCAATAAACGGCCGGACGTTATGTACAGTTTCGGCGGCGATATATTCATCGGCATCCAAAAAAACAATCCAGGCTCCGCTGGCCTGCGCCAAAGCATAGTTGCGGGCTGCCGAAAAGTCGTTTTCCCACCGGCAGGGAAAGATTCTGGCGCCCATATTTGCGGCAATCTTGGCCGTATCGTCAGTGGAACCGGTATCGACAACAATGATTTCGTTAACGATATCCTGCAGGCTTTGCAGACAACGCTGAATATTTTGGGCTTCATTCTTTGCTATTACACACGCGGAAATTTTCGCCACATTGCTCTCTCCCAAGTCAAGATTAACTACAGCATGTTCTTTCACTTTACAAAATTCGCGTTTGATAATAATATCGCAGAACTTATTAGAATTTTATTAAATATATATCAATATCTTCAAATAGCGCACAATACTTTTTAAAAATGCAAAAGCCCTGCCGCAGCAGAGCTTTTGCATTTTTCTCACATATGGTTACCCGTTATTAACCTTGCAGCAGGGTCAATACTTGCTGCGGCTGCGAATTGGCTTTAGCCAGCATAGCGGTAGCCGCCTGAGTAACAACACTCAGTTTGGTATATTCCGCCATTACGGAAGCCATGTCGGTGTCGCGGATATTGGATTCGGCCGAGGTCAGATTTTCACTTTCGGTGTCCAGCATGTTGATGTTGCTGTCCAGGCTGTTTTGCACAGCGCCCAGATTGGAACGCTCCGCCGCAACCTTGCTGATGGCTTTGTCAATGGTGGTAATGGCTTTGGTAGCCACTTCGGCAGAGCTGAGATCAATACCGGAATCGGAAGTGCTGCCGGCTACGCCCAAGGCGTTGGCATCCATGTCGCTGATGGAAAGTGACATGGTTTGGCCTGAATTGGCGCCAACCTGGAACGTCAGGCTATTGGATGAATCCACAGTAACGGTGGCTGACGCGACATCATCCAATTTTTCCAGACTGCTCACGGCATTTTTATAAGTTGTTGCATCCGTGTTTATTGCTCCGTCAGTGGAAGCCTTAGCCTGCTTAAGCAGCGCCTGCAAGGCGTTATTAATAGCAGTGGCATTGCCGTTTGAAAGGGCATCCGTATACGAGGTAGCGGCGGCTATGTCGGCCACCGAAGTGGAGGCCGTCGACGCAGCCATGGCGGTAACTAATTTGTCCAAAGCGGTATCAACGGCGGCAACAGCCGATTTATAAGTAGCGCCGCTCGCCGCTGTGGTCAGTTTCGAATCATCACCGGTAACGGTAAGCCCGAAGGCGGATAACGTATTGCCATCCCCCAAAGCGGCGGCGCCGTTAATGGTACCGGTGGCATTTTTGCCGTATTCCGTAACGCTGGTAGCGGTGGAGCCGCTGTCAATGGCCGCGAAGACCTTGCTCAGCGTATCGCTGTCGGCTTCCAGCGTGATGGCCGACTTGCTGCCGTAAGTGCTGTCGGTAAGCTGAATGTAGTAATTGCCGCTGGCGCCGGTGGTTAAGGAAGCGGTTACCCCCGTAGTAGCGGTCTCATCATTGATTTTCTTAATCAGGCCTTCGATGGTATCACCGGATTCAATGGTAACGGTTGTCCCATTGATTTGAACATTACCGGCATAGTCGCTGATAACGGTGGCGGCGGCCGAGGTGGCCGAGGTGCCCAGAATGCTGGCGGAGGCGTAAGCGCTTGAACCTGTCGTTGCCTGCGTGGCAACCGAGGTATACGCTACATCGTAGCTGCCTGATGCGGTATTATTGCTGGCCGACGCCGAGGTGACAATAGCCGCTACGCTTGTTTTGGATACGGCCACCGAAGCGCCGCTGTTGCCGTTCAGCAGTTTAATCGTGTTATATTCGGTGTCATTGGAAATGCGGTCGATTTCCTGGCGGAGGGTGTCGACTTCGTCCTGAATGGAATCCCGGTCATCGTCTGTCAGGGTATCGGAAGAAGCCTGAACAGCCAGTTCACGCATGCGTTTTAAAATTTCGTTGGTTTCGTCCAGGGCGCCGTCAGCCGTTTGCGCCAGGGAGATGGCGTCCTGCGAGTTGCTGCTGGCCTGATCCAAACCCTGGATTTGGGAGCGCATTTTTTCGGAGATTGCCAGACCGGCGGCATTATCGGCGGCACTGTTAATGGAATAACCGGATGATAGTTTTTCCAACGCGGAATTCATAAGACTTGAGTTTTTGTTCAACTGATTGGTGGTGTTCAACGCGGACATGTTGGTACTGATTACCAATGCCATAATAAAATTCCTCCTTGATTTTCCGTTTCTAAAATGTAGCTTCCGTGCACCATTTCGTTAGTTTTTTGCCCGGTGCGAGCGACCCGCTAACGACGGATCGACAATTGGCTATGCGCCTCCTTCCTGGTTGTCTGTTATAGATTTCGAAAGAGAATATTAGAAAAATATTGGGAAATTTATTAAGTGCTTGTGGATCAATTGTTTTTTCAATATTTTTTGAGTTTATCCCGCCAAAAACAGGCGCCGGGCCGGCAGTACCATGTACTGCCAGTCCGGCGCTTATTGTTAATGCTATTCTTTATAGATAAGGTTCGTTTTTAGCAACCCTTTTTTAAGCTGATCTTCGTATAGTTCCCCGCGGATAATATTGGTCGATTTTGGTGCATCGATAGCCAGCCGCAAATTGCCGTCCTCACTGCGGATCACTTTGACCATGATGTCTTTCCCGATCATAACGTACTCGCCCGGTTTACGCCCTAATACCAGCATCCCTGCGTCACCTCACTGAAATCCATTTCCTACCAGTCCCTGGTACCCTGTTATGCTTTGATCGCGCCTTTGCCAAACTGGCCCGTCCCTTGACCCGTACGGGCCGATTTCATCGCCTGAACCCAGGTATCGCGAAAATCTACCAGAAATTTTTTTGCTTCTTCCAGTTTGCCCTTATCCTTTTTGATATTGCCCTGAACCAGGCAATGCAATATATATTCATCAATCAGCAGCCACTTCTGGGAAATTTCCTGTTTCATATCGGTTGCCAGCATGAGTTCCCGGACAATTTTCTGCGCCCGCATATTTTTGTTATGCGCGGTCTGAATGTCTTGTTTGTCAATGGCTAGTATGCTTTCGGTCACAAAGCGGATAGCGCCATTATACAGCATCAGTGTCAGTTCTTCCGGCGATGCAGTCATAATTTGTTGCCGTTTGTAGGCGTTCGCCATATCGG
>JAEZQV010000044.1 GCA_023441125.1 Bacillota bacterium | reverse complement strand
CTGGGGGTCTGGCGGCTGCAACTGCCGGGAGAGTGGCTGGCAATGAATTTTTCGTTTGCAGCGCAAGCTTCCCTGGTGGTTTTGGCCGCCCTGCTGGATGAAGCCAGAGAAAAGGAAAGAAGTCTGTCTCGCTAGGATACAATACAGTATAATCCGACGGAATAGGGAAAAAGCAAGCGGCATGCGTATTCGGTAGAAGATTAGGAAACGGAGCTACTGTCATGGATTTTACTTTGATTTGGCAAACTATATTCACTTTTATTTTCGGGATTGTGGCGCTGCGCGTTGCCGGCAGAAAATCCCTGGCGCAAACTACGGTGGCCGAAACCGTGGTGATGATCGCCGTGGGCACCGTTTTGATCGAGCCGTTGGTAGGCAAGGATATCTGGCGGACCTTTGGCGCCGTGATCGTGATCATCAGCACGCTGTATCTACTGGAATACGTACAGTTAAAGTGGCCTTTGCTGGAGCGGGTGTTTACCGGCAAGGCCGTAATCGTCATTGAGGACGGCCAGCTTCAGCCGGATAATTTGCGCAAATTGCGCATGACGGTGGAGCAGTTGGAAATCTATTTGCGACAGGCCAGTGTAACCCGCATTGCGGAAGTCAAGTACGCCACCATTGAACCAAATGGACAACTGGGGTTTATCCTTAACGAGAGCGCGGAACCGCTGACGAAAGCGGATTATCAGCGGCTCATGGATAAACTGGAGGACATTGAAAGGGTACTGCGCGGTACAGCGGAGCCGAACAGACAGAGACCGGTTGGCGTCAAGCAGCCTGCCGACAATTTGTTCTCTGCGGCAAAAGCACAGGCTAAGATCGATACGCCGTCAACACCGGAAGCATAATCGGTGTACAAGAAAAGGCGGGTATGCTGGGGTAGCGGGATAGCGAACACAGGCGGGGTATAGCATCAGCCAGGAAAAAGGCATAGGAGGGGAGGATACTATGCAAGTGGCAGACCGGGCCATGCGGGTATGCATCTATCTGCAGACAACCGACCGGTATCGGGGCCGGTCACTGTATCAGGCGGTGGTGGCTAAAGCCAAAGCGCTGGGGATTGCCAGGGTCGTTGTTACCAAAGGCTGTATGGGGTACGGCAGCAGCGGTAAATGGCACATTGTGCGAACGTGGCGGCTTATGCAGGCGGTTCCGGTGATGATCGAAGTACTGGACCGGGAGCCCCGGCTGCGGCCATTGCTGCACTGTCTGGACGGCATGTGCAGCGACGGGCTGGTGACCATCCAGCAGATCGCAATGGCCGACCTTCAGAACTCAGCGCCGGCAACTGTTCCGGGCAAAAGGTCATTGCCGGCTAGGCTCAACCGACTGCGGAGCTATTTTAAATGGAAAATATGCATTATCTATATACCGGGATGGCTGTAACGCCGGGAATTAGGGGGAACTCATGGAAGATGATTGTACAGTAGACCAAGAAGAACGCCTGGCGGCATTGCTGGCCGAAGCGGCTGAGCGACTCACACAGGCCGGCAGCCGGTTGGCCCCCTATGCCGCCCGGACGGACGAACTGGCGATCCGGCTGCGGGAGGAACGATTTCATCTGGCGGTGTTAGGACAGTTTAAACGAGGCAAGAGCAGCCTGATCAATGCCCTATTGGGCGGGGAATTTCTGCCGGCCAGTTCGGTGCCGATGACGGCCCTGCCGACCGTCATTCGCCGGGGCAATGCCCGGCAGGCGAAGATCACGTTTGCTGACGGGCGGACAGAAACGGGCACGTTTGCCGACGACCCGGCGCTGGCAGCCTATTTGAGCCGGTTTGTCGCCGAGCAGGCCAATCCCGGCAACCGCCTCGGCGTGCAGCAAGTGGACGTTGAATATCCCACTGGCCTGCTGGCCGGCGGCGTGACGTTGATTGATACGCCTGGCATTGGTTCCACCTTCCGGCATAATACGGATACCACCCTTCAGTTTCTCAGCCAATGCGATGCCGCACTATTTGTTGTTTCCGCCGATCCGCCGATTACGGCGGCGGAGCTGGCGTTTTTGCAGGCGGTAGAGCAGCATGTCCGGCGCTTGTTCTTTGTGCTGAATAAGGCCGATTATCTCCGGCGTGATGAACGGGAAGCCGTAACTGAATTTTTGCGGCAGGTCTTGCACGAGCAGGCCGGCGTGGCGGCGGCGGTGCCGGTTTATTCAGTGTCGGCCCGGCAGGCGCTTGCCGCCAAACAGGCCGGCGACCGGCGGTTGTTGGCAGAGAGCGGGCTGGGGCTGCTGGAGGAAGCGTTAACCGTATTCTTTCGGCGGGAGAAACAGACCGTGCTGCTGGCGGCTGTTGGGATGAAACTGATTACTGTGCTGCGGGAAGCCCTGCTGGAGCTGGAACTGACCGTCCGGGCTCTGGAGTTGCCAGGGGACGAACTGGCGGCCAAGCAGGCGCTGCTGGCGCAGAAGCTGAACGAGCTGACGGCCGAGCAGAGCACGATCAGCGATTTGCTGGCCGGCGACCGCAGGCGGACCCTGGCGTTTTTGGAGGAGCAGGCGGCTGCCTTGCGGCAGAAGGCCCGGGAGTATCTGGAACAGGTGGTGGCAAAACAGCTAAGCGGCGGCGATCGTCCCGGCCTGGAACAGGAAGTGCAGGCTGCGCTGGCAGCAGCAATTCCCGCTTTTTTTGAGCGGGAACTGCCGGCCGCCACCGACCGGTTCGGCGATTATATCGCCAGTGTGTTGGCGCCCCACCATCAGCGGGCTGAAACACTGGCCGTTTCCGTGCGCCAGGCGGCTGCCAATATTTTTGCCCTTACCTATCAAGTGACGGAGCAGGCCGCAGTTTTCCACATGAAGCGCCAGCCTTACTGGGTGAAAGAGGAATGGCAGACTGGTTTGGGGGGGATTCCTCATGCCTGGCTGGAGGCGCTGCTGCCTGCAGCGGTTCGACTGGCCCGTATCCGTAAACGCCTGGCGCAGCAGGTGGAGGCGCTGGTGCTGCGGAACGTGGAGAACCTGCGTTGGGCGCTCTTGCAAAATGCGGAGACAGCCTTTCACTCGTTTGGCGAAGCGCTCAAAACCCGCTTACTGGAGGCGATAAACGGCACCAGTCAGGCGGTGACGGCGGCAGCGGCGCAAAAACAAGGCCAGGCGGCAGCGGCAAACGCTGAACTGGCCCGCCTGCAGGCAGTGACCGCGGCGCTGCGGCAGCTTGTGCACCGGGCTGCCGCTTTGGCGGAGAATTTTACCGGACAACAGGTTTCTATTGACGCTGAATCCAGCAGACTGGTATAATAAAGCCATATTTGAATGATGGCGATGGAGTTCGCCCTAAACTCCGTGCAAACGGTAATGACTCCTACCACTTGAGTGGTAGGAGTCTGTTTTTTTTAGACTGGCTAGTAGTTTAGCAATAAGCTTTGTATAAATAATAAAGCAGAAGCAAAAGGAGGAATTGAACAATGAGCAGTAAGATTGTCAATGTAAATGCGTTAGAAATTTTGGACTCGCGCGGCAACCCGACCATCCGGGTGAACGTGGCACTCGCAAACGGTATAAGGGCGACGGCTTCGGTGCCTTCGGGGGCATCCACCGGGGAGAATGAGGCGGTGGAACTGCGTGACGGCGACAAGGCCCGCTATGGCGGCAAGGGAGTTTTGCAGGCAGTCGCTAATGTCAATACCTGCATTGCGTCCCAGCTCACCGGCCGGGATGCCGGCGACCAGGCTGGCATTGACCGGTTTCTCATTGACTTGGACGGCACAGCGACGAAAGCTAATTTGGGGGCTAACGCCATTCTGGGAGTTTCCATGGCGGTGGCCCGGGCAGCGGCGCTAGACCGGGGGCTGCCGCTCTACGCCTATCTGGGCAGCGCGGCGGCGGTGCGCCTGCCGATGCCGATGATGAATATTCTAAACGGCGGCAAGCATGCCGATAACAGTGTGGACTTTCAGGAGTTTATGGTTATGCCGATTGGGGCGCCGACTTTTGCTAAAGCATTGCAATACGGCGTGGAAACTTTCCAGGCTTTGAAGAAAATTCTGGGCCGGCAGGGCTATGCCACCAGCGTCGGTGACGAAGGCGGCTTTGCGCCCAACTTAAAGAGCAACGAGGAAGCCTGCGAGCTGATTATTGCCGCCATCCAGGCGGCTGGCTATGTACCGGGCGTGGATATTGCCCTGGCTCTCGATCCGGCTGCCAGTTCGTTTTATGAAAATGGCCGGTATAATCTGGCTAAATCGGGCCAAGGACTAAAGAGCAGCAGTGAACTGACAGCGCTCTACAAAACGTGGGCGAAAAAATATTACCTGGTTTCCCTGGAGGACGGTCTGGCGGAAAATGATTGGGAGGGATTCCGGGAGCAGACGGCGGCATTAGGCCATTATCTCCAAATTGTGGGCGACGATATTTTTGTCACCAATACCAAATTCATTGCCCGCGGCATTGAGGAAAAGACTTCCAATGCGGTCCTCATTAAGCTTAACCAGATCGGCACGGTGACCGAGACCATCGAGGCCATCAAGC
>JAEZQV010000031.1 GCA_023441125.1 Bacillota bacterium | reverse complement strand
CACCAATATAGCCGGCATTACCCAGGAAAAAGCAATCGGCAAAAATATATTGACAATCTTTCCTGACCTGACACCGGCAAGCAGTACCTTCTACCGCGTGTTGCGCAATAAACAGCCGATCGTTGATTACGTTCAGAGTTATATGAATTATCAGGGACAGAGAGTATCTACGCTTACATCGACGATACCGTTAATCAAGCAAGGGGAGATTGTCGGCGCCCTTGAGATTTACCGGGATTTAACGCAGGTGCGGGAACTATCCGAAAAAGTCCTAAACCTGCAATCCGAATTATATAAGAAAAAGAGCCAGGAGAAAGCATACAAAGGAAATGGCGTCATCTACACCTTTGACGACATTGTCGGGGAAAGTGCAGCCATCAGGAAACTAAAAGAGCAGGCGGGAAAAATAGTTGACAGTAATTCGCCGGTCTTGGTTTACGGAGAAACCGGTACAGGGAAAGAAGTTCTGGTTCAGGCTATTCACAGTGCGAGCGAACTGCGGGGCAGGCAGCCCTTTATTGCCCAGAACTGCGCCGCCTTACCCAATACACTGCTGGATAGCATCCTGTTTGGTACTACCGCCGGCAGCTTTACCGGGGCGAAGGATCGGCCGGGACTGTTTGAACTCGCCGACGGCGGGACTCTGTTTTTAGATGAAGTCAATTCCATGGACATGGACCTGCAGGGAAAATTGCTGCGCGTCCTGCAGGATGGCATCGTTCGCCGGGTGGGCGGAACCAGTACGGTGCAGGTTAATGTCAGAATTATTGCCAGCACCAACGAACATCCCGGCAAAATTGTAGAGCAAGGCATACTGCGTAAGGATTTGTATTACCGGTTAAATGTGATATCCTTGAACATTCCTGCGTTACGGGAGCGAAAAGAGGATATTTCCCTGCTTACCAGGTTTTTTATTGCTTTGTATAATGATAAAGTGAATAAACATGTTGAACGGATTTCTCCGGATGCCTTGCTGGCCTTACAGTCGTATTCCTGGCCGGGAAATGTCCGGGAATTAAAATATGCCATTGAGAGCATGATGAATTTTGTGGAGGGCGATAGCATTGAAGCCGGCGACATTCCGCCGCATATCCTTCACGCCGCCGAGGCAGACGCGGTGCTGCCGGCAGAACCGACAGAAGATATCACGGTTTCTTCCTTGGCAGACCATTTACGGGAATATGAAAAGAAGCTGATTCAAAGAGCGATCAAGCAAGCCAACGGCAATGGCGCCAAAGCAGCAAGAATCTTGAATATTCCCCGTCAGACTTTGCACAACAAGTTAAAAAAATACAATATTGATTGGGAGATAATAGTAAATAATAAATTATAGCAATAAATAATTAGATTAAAACGTCCTTAAAATAATACAATGTCGTAAAGATGTTGTCTTAGCTGTGGGACGTTTAAAAATTTTCTGGCTATATTACCATGCTGCAATACAGGCTATTGCAGTTTTTTGTTTTAGCAGAAAGTATAAATTTCCGCTGTCTAAGGGCATAAAGAGGGCGTCGTTGTCATGATTACTGCAGGGCAAACGCTGGTGACCGGTGATGGGGTAACTGCATTGAAGGATAGGCGGTCGTCTAGCGCAGGGGAAGATTCGGGACCCAGGTTCCCGGCCGGAAATTATGGCCCGTTATCCTGACGGTTGGCCATTGTGCTAAATAGTAAAATGGAGCAAGCCGGTAACAGGGCAGCAATGCCTGCGTTTGTCCGCGGCCTCCGGCTAAGAGGCGCGTTGGCAAGCTTATTGCATGGAATATATGCAGAGAAAGTAACAGCTTAGCAGCGATATATAATGAAGGCGGATAGGTGGGTGATTGTTTGCTTACGGGAATGGTATTCAATATTCAAAAATATTCAATTCATGATGGTCCGGGTATCCGCACCACCATCTTTTTCAAAGGGTGTCCCTTAGCCTGCTGGTGGTGCCATAATCCTGAAAGTCTGGCATCTAATACGCAAATAGTTTTTTTGCGAAATAAATGCATTGGCTGTGGTGATTGTGTAACAAGCTGCCCGCATGGGGCCATCGCATTCAGCGGGAGTATTGCAAGAGATGAGACAAAATGCCGTTTGTGTGAATATTGTGTAGAGACTTGTCCCACTGGCGCTATGGAGAAAATTGGCCAGAAAAAGACGGTAGCGGAGATTATGCAGGCAATAGAAAAAGACAGCGTTTTTTACGAAGAATCCGGCGGCGGGGTAACGTTTTCCGGCGGGGAAGCCTTAAATCAACTGGAATTTCTTGATGCTCTGCTTACTGCCTGCAAAGCCAAAAGAATTCACACCGCATTGGATACGTCCGGTTATGCTCCCTGGGAATCCATTGCCAGGATAGCAAACAAAGTAGATTTGTTCCTATATGATATTAAACTTATGGATGAGGCAAAGCACAAAAAGTATACAGGCGTATCCAACACACTCATCTTAGATAATCTGAAACGACTGGCAGCCGGTCAACGTAGAGTCTGGATTCGTATACCTGTGATACCGGGTATAAATGACGATGAGAAAAACATAACAGCCATAGGTGAATTTTTATCGTCACTGAACTTACAGGATGTTTATCTATTACCGTATCACAATATTGCCATTGACAAATACGCCAGGCTGGGGAAACCTTATCCGCTGCCTAACCTTGCATCACTTTCAGACAGCCAAATGGATAACGTTACACAAATCCTAAAAGCTTTTAACTTACATATAAACATAGGAGGATGATAACAAATGACAACAGGAATCAGTGCCAACGACAGAGTGGCAAAATTAAAAGCGCAGAGCCTGAATACCGTACCGCGCTTATCCATCGAAAGAGCCATGCTGGTAACCGAAGCCTATCAAAAGTATGCAGGCAAAGTTTCTATACCGGTACTGCGGGCGTTAACGTTTAAACATCTGCTGGAAAACAAGACGATCTGCATCAATGCAGGCGAACTGATTGTCGGCGAGCGGGGGACTGGTCCGCAGGAAACCCCGACTTATCCGGAGTTATGCTGCCATACAGTCGAGGATTTTGATGTTATCGATCAGCGGGACAAAATCTTCTTTCGGGTAGATGCAGCAACCAAGCGTATCCAGGCAGAGGAAATTATTCCCTTTTGGCAGGGTAAAGCCATTCGTGACCTGATTTTTGAACAAATGACGCCGGCCTGGAAAGACAGCTATGAGGCCGGAATTTACACCGAATTTATGGAGCAAAGATCACCGGGGCATACGGTTGCTGACGGAAAAATCTATCAGCAGGGCTTTCTGGATTTCAAAAACAGGATTGAGAAAAAACTTCAGGAACTGGATTACCAGCAGGATCCCCAGGCCTATGACAAGCAGGAAGAATTAACAGCAATGGCGATTTGCTGTGATGCGATTATTGCTTTTGCCCACCGCCATGCTGCAAAGGCTAAAGAATTGGCCGGCAAAGAGCAAGATCCGGTCAGAAAGCAGGAACTGGAGGACATTGCCGCCGTTTGCCGCCATGTGCCAGCCTACGCGCCAAGAACTTTCCGGGAAGCTTTGCAGGCGTACTGGTTTGTCCACCTGGGTGTCATTACCGAATTAAATACCTGGGATTCCTTCTGCCCCGGCAAGCTGGATATTCATTTACAGCCATTCTATGAAAAAGAAACCCAGGCAGGCACCCTGACCCGCGAGGCTGCGAAGGAATTGCTAAAATGCTTCTGGGTTAAATTCAATAATCAGCCCGCACCGCCCAAAGTAGGCATTACGCTGCAGGAAAGCGCCACTTATACCGATTTCTGTAACATAAATATTGGCGGTATCAAGCCGGACGGTACTAATGGCGTAAATGACGTATCCTACTTGTTATTGGACATTGTTGAGGAAATGAGAATCCTGCAGCCCAGTACCAATGTGCAAATCAGCAGAAAAAACCCGGATCAGTTTGTTATCAGGGCGGCTGAGGTTATCCGGGAAGGAATGGGATTTCCTTCGGTGTTTAATACGGATGCCGTCCTGGAAGAACTGCTGCGGCAGGGCAAAAGCCTGGAAGATGCCCGCGGCGGTGGTACCAGCGGCTGCGTAGAGGTAGGCTGCTTTGGTAAAGAAGCCTATATTTTAACCGGATACTTAAATCTTGTAAAAATATTGGAAATTACCCTGCACAACGGCGTTGATCCGAAAACCGGCAAAAAAATCGGTATTGAGACAGGCGATGCAACCCAGTTTGCTTCCCTGGATGAGCTGCTGGGCGCATTTAAAGAGCAGGTCAAGCATTTTGTGGATATTAAGATCAGAGGCAATAACGTTATCGAACGGTTGTATGCCCAATATATGCCGGCTCCCTTTATGTCGATTATTATTGATGATTGTATTGAACAGGCCAGGGACTATAATGCCGGCGGGGCAAGATACAATTCCCGCTATATCCAGGGTGTGGGTATTGGCAGCATTACCGACTGCCTGGCTGCGATTGAATATCATGTGTATGATCAGAAGAAATTGTCTATGGGTGAACTACTGGCTGTATTGCAAGCTGATTTCCAGGGACATGAAAAGATACGGCAGCTGTTTTTGCATAAAACGCCGAAATACGGCAATGACGATGACTATGCCGACAGCATTATGCTCAAGGTCTTCGAGATTTTCCATGCTGTTGTCAATGGCCGCAAAACTCCCAATGGCGGAACCTACCGGATTGAAATGCTGCCGACTACCTGCCATGTATACTTCGGCTCAGTCATTGGTGCCACACCGGACGGCAGGCATGCTGGCCGGCCTTTGTCAGAAGGCATTTCTCCCGTCCAGGGAGCGGATAAAAACGGGCCTACGGCCGTCATCAAATCGGCGGCCAAAATGGATCAGTTAAGAACCGGTGGAGCGTTACTGAATCAAAAATTCACGCCCCAAGTGGTTCAGGGAGAAGAAGGCCTAAAAAAACTCAAGGATTTGATCCGGGCCTATTTCAAACTGGATGGTCACCATATTCAGTTTAATATTGTGGACGCCGCCACCCTGCGGGATGCTCAAGAAAATCCGGAAAAATACAGTAATCTGATTGTACGGGTTGCCGGCTACAGCGATTACTTTAATAATCTTACCAAATCCTTACAGGATGAGATTATTGAAAGAACGGAACACGCTAGTTTTTAAACAATTTCTTCGTCTACCCGGAAGATTCCGGCTTACTGTGTCGTCTCCAAGAGTCATGCAGCCAAGCGAGAGTACATATTTGTCAAGCTTGACTGCATGGCATCAGGCGATTAATTGTGAAGGAGCGGTGTAGTCCGTGGTTTAGCAAAAATCACACGAGGAAAAACATCGGAATATTTAGTGTAATCCGCCTGGTTCATTTGCTATCAATGTGCACCAACTCGTAATGTCCCTTTGCTGGTACAATGTCCGAAAAAAATGTTCCATCAGAGGGACGTTTGCCATTTTTCAAAACTAGGATAGCGCGGCAATCGCGGGAAAAGCTTGATTTTGTTGAATTTTTTCAAAATTAATAAGATTGGCACGATAGTTGCTTTGTACAAAGATGAGCAGTATCAATACGGTGATTAAAATACGATGTAACTGCGGATTGATGTTTATCCAGAGACAGGCCTCTCGCTGGCCGGGAATAAATTTACACTTGAGCGAGGTGAAGTCCAAAGCGGCAGAAATGCGCCTTGATTTACAAATAAAGGCTTATGCAAGCCTAAGATTGGAGGTTTTATACGCTGATAACGCTGTGGCCCACGATAAGGGCGCATTGACTCGCTAGGCGGTGTCAATGACGCTTTCCAAGTCTAAAACGACTAATGGATTCTGTCAGAATATTTGTAAATAGCAAGAAAATGAGCACAGCTTCAAAAGGAATCATTATACCATTAATCATCTTATTCAATGATAAGGGGGAATCCTTAATATGGAGTATATTGGTAATATAATTGGTCTCTTAAATGGCTATGTTTGGTCACCGGCTATGTTGGTATTTGTTGTTGTATCAGGTGTATATTTTTCCATCAGACTCCGCCTTACCCAAGTCCGTAATTTAAAGGATATGGTGAGAAATCTGGTAAGTAACCAAAGCTCGGAAAGCGGCATCTCCACCTTCAATTCATTTTGGACTACCATGGCTGCCCGTGTTGGTGTCGGTAATATCGCCGGGGTGGCAGTGGCTGTTTATCTGGGAGGTCCGGGAACAATCTTCTGGATGTGGGTTACATCTATTTTGCTTGCCGCCATATCATTTGCAGAATGCTCACTGGGACAGTTATACAAAATCCGGGTTGACGGTGAGTACCGCGGCGGTGCATATTATTGTGCGGAAATAGGCTTGGGCTGGAAATGGTTTGGCAAGCTGTTTGCTATAGTCACTGTTGTGGGCATGTTGTTCGGTATGCCTGGCATTCAGGCCAATATGATCGGCGAAGGCTTAAATCACAGCCTGGGGGTCTCCCCGTTGATGACCGGCGTGGTTGGTGCAATATTTCTGGGCATTATCATCCTCGGTGGTATCAAACGTATCAGCACCTTTGCGGCGGTTCTTGTTCCCATAAAGGTAGGTCTTTTTCTGGTGTTGACGGCAGTTGTACTAATTGCTAATTATGATAGAATCCCGACTATGTTTAGTTGGATTTTTTTATCTGCATTTGATCAAGGCGCGGTATTCGGCGGTATGATGGGCAGTGCGGTTGCTATGGGTATTAGACGCGCCACCTTCGCCTCCGGTGCCGGTATGGGGGAAGAAACTCCGGCTGCAGCTGCGGCTGAGACGGCACATCCTGCCGGTCAGGGTTTGGCTAATTCCTTCGGTATCTATATGGACATCATAATATGCACCTGTTCCGGACTCATGATTCTGGTTACTGACTGCTTCAATACGGCTTCCGGCTATATTGGTTCCGGTTCTGCCAAAATGGCGGAATTAGCTGCTGCCGGTAAGAACGGTATCGTATTTCCCCAGGAGGCTGTGGGTACACTCATGCCTGGTCTGGGCGAATTCGTTATGGGTGTGGTAGTAATACTGTTCGCTTTTACGACAATACTCAGCTATTATTATCAAGCTGAAACCGGTATGGCTTATATCTTAGGCAATGCCAGCGAGAGCACGCGTAAAAATGTTTATTTGGTTATGAAGGTTATGGTACTCATGGTGTATATTTATTTCTCCACCACCACTTCCGCCGTTGCCTGGGCGGCAGCTGATCTGGCATGCGGTATGATGGTATGGCTGAATGTGTTAATGCTGTGGTTTTTGTTCCCGAAGGTCGTTGCTATACTGAATGACTATGAGGAACAACGTAAGGCCGATCAGGTACCTTTCTTTGATCCTGACAAAGTCGGTATTGCGAATGTAGACCTCTGGAAACAGATTAACAAAGAAAAGATCACTGCTGCACAAGCGAGCAACAAAGAAAAAATCACTGTTGCAGGATTGGAAAAACTTCAGCTAAATAGTTGACACCTTTTGCGGATACCATATGCCCCTTAGACTATCACTGTAGCTAAGCTTTTTCTAAATATAGACTAGGAGGAATAGTTTGAGTGGAACAATTTGCGAATGTAGCTATCCGCAAAAATGCAAATATGTATTTTGACGGGAAAGTTACCAGCAGGACGATTCTTTTTGCTGACGACAGGATAAAAACA
>JAEZQV010000468.1 GCA_023441125.1 Bacillota bacterium | reverse complement strand
GTGCATCCGCGCCGGGCCGTAGTCAGGCTGACGTTCCGGTGTGGTAATGGCCGTTTTCAGCCCTTCATACTCGCCTTTGCGGACATCAGGCAGTTTAACGCGGGCCGGCGTTTTGGCAGCCGCTTCATATAAATAGACGGGAATATTCAGTTTCTCACCGATTTCCTGGCCCAGTTCATTGGCGAGCGCAACGCACTCCTCCATGGAAATATCACTTACCGGAATAAAGGGAATGACGTCGGTTGCGCCAACGCGGGGATGCTCGCCCTGATGCTGTTCCATGTCAATAAGCCCGGCGGCTTTAGCGCAGGCATTGAAGGCCGCCAGCTTGGCGGCTTGCGGCTCGCCGACAAACGTGACGACAGTACGGTTGTGGCTGGCGTCGGAGTTAACATTGAGCAGCGTAACCCCCTGCACATTTTTCACTTCATTGACAATGGCGGCAATTACCTCCGGCCGCCGGCCTTCACTAAAATTGGGTACACATTCTACAAGTTTTGCCATATGTATTACTTCCTTTCCTATAAATTATTTGCAGGCCGGCTTATTCCAGACAAGCTGCCCGTGCTTAATGACTTTCTCCACAATATTCATGCCGGCATGATATACCAGGAATAAATGGGAGGGATATTCCAAAATAACAATATCAGCCTGTTTGCCCTTTTCCAGACTGCCGATCTTGCCCGCCCGGTTTACGGCGGCCGCACCGTTGATGGTCAGCGCCGTAACAATCTCAGCCGGTTTCATTGCCAGCTGAATGGCCGCCAGCGCCGCTACCAGCGGGATCGCATGACTGAAACAGCTGCCGGGATTATAATCTGTCGCCAGTGCCACTGCCGCCCCGCTGTCAATCATAGCCCGGGCCCGGGCATACGATTCGCGCAGGCAGAAAGCCGTCATGGGCAGCAAGGTGGCCACGGTCTCTTTTTCGCTTAGGTCTGCAATGCCGGCATCCGACGCCTGCAGCAGATGGTCGGCCGAGCAGGCATTGAGCTCGGCGGCCAGTTCCGCCCCGCCCAGGGAAACAATTTCATCGGCATGCAGCTTAGCCTTCAGTCCCAGCGCCCTGGCAGCTTCCAGAAGACGCCGGGACTGTTCCAGGGAAAATACGCCCTTTTCGCAGAACACGTCACAAAACTCGGCTACGCCCTGCTTAGCCACAGCCGGCAATACTTCCTTAATAATATAATCAACATACTCGTCCGGCCGGCCTTTATATTCCGGCGGCACGGCGTGCGCCCCCATAAAGGTCGGTACAATTTCCACCGGCTGTTCCCGGTTCAGTTCGTCCATCACGGCCAGCTGCCTGAGTTCGGTTTCCTTGTCTAAGCCATACCCGCTTTTCCCCTCAACCGTCGTAACCCCCATGGCCAGCATATCCTGCAGCCGTTTGGCGGCCAGTTCCTTTAATTCCGCCAAACTAGCCTGCCGGGTGGCCTGGACGGTATTGAGAATGCCGCCGCCCCGTTCCAGAATCTCAAGATAGGGTGTTCCGGCCAGCCGCCAGAAAAACTCTTCGGCCCGGTAGCCGCCAAACACCATATGGGTATGGGAGTCGACAAATCCAGGCATAACGCACTTGCCGGCGGCATCAATCACTTCCCAGCCGGATTCGTCTTTAACCGGCAGTTCGGCGGTAGGACCCGTCCAAAGTATAGTGCCGTCTTCAGCCAGCAAGGCACCGTCGGCAATAATACCTATGTCGGCCATAGCAGTCCCTTTCTTGGGTGCCGGACCGGCACAGGTAATCAGTTCGCTTGCATGTTTAATGAGCAATTTCTTGCCTGCCATTTTCTCACGCCTTCCTGTAGCCGGATAGTTGCCTATAAAGTCTCACAGGCAGGATGTACAAAGCTTCGGACAAGCGCCATCCCGGGCGCCCCACCGGCATCCTGCCTGCAAGAAACGCTTATTTGTTATCCAGGTCCCACTGCTAAGCGGCTTCCCTGGGCACTACCAGCTGCATTTCTTATTATTCCTTACCGGCAAATACTTTGTCAACAATACTGTCAATCAGGTTGTCCGCCGGAATATACGGCAGGGTTGCATGGCCCTTGCCGGCATACTGCTTATTAAATTCAACGATTGTCTCAATGGAATGTTCGTTTCTGGCCCAGGCCCGGCGGGCTACACCGCCAATAACATCCCACAGCATGGCCTGGCGTAAAATGGTATCAACCCGTTCACTGCCGTCGAGGACCATGCCAAAGCCCCCGTTGATGGATTTGCCAATCCCGACGCCGCCGCCGTTATGCAGGGCAATCAGGCTCATTCCCCGGGCCGCATTGCCGGCAAAACACTGCACTGCCATATCAGCCATTACATTGCTGCCGTCTTTGATATTGGCGGTTTCTCTAAACGGCGAATCGGTGCCGCTGACATCATGATGGTCACGCCCCAGCATAACCGGTCCTATTTCCTGGTTGCGCACCATCTCGTTAAACTTAAGCGCAATCTTTAAGCGGCCTTCGGCATCCTGATACAAAATCCTGGCTTGTGTGCCGACCACCAGTTTGTTTTGCTCTGCATCGCGAATCCAGATGTAGTTATCGCGATCCTGGCCGCGCCGGTTGGGATCAATGCAGTCCATAGCCGCTTTGTCCGTTTTGTGCAGGTCTTCCGGCTTGCCGCTCAGGCAAACCCAGCGGAACGGACCGTAACCATAGTCAAACAGTTCCGGCCCCATAATATCCTCCACATAAGACGGGAAGATAAAGCCGTCGCGCTCATCATGACCGTTTTTAGCGACTTCTTTAACGCCGGCATCATAAACAGCTTTCAGGAAAGCGTTGCCATAATCGAAGAAATAGGTGCCGCGTTCCACTAATATTTTGATCAGTTCAAAATGGCGCGTGAGACTCTTGTCTACTAATTTATGAAATAAATCACGGTCTGTTGCCAGGAGTTTGGTCCGTTCTTCGAAGCTCAGTCCCTGCGGGCAATAACCGCCGTCATAGGCTACATGGCAGGAAGTCTGGTCGGAAAGCAGCGGAATGTGGATATTATTTTTAACGGCATATTCCAGCAAATCAACAACATTGCCATGATAGGCAATCGAAATGGTTTCTTTTTTCTCAATATATTCCTGGGCCCAGGCAAATACTTCCGCCAGGTTGGCTGAAATCTTGCTGACCCAGCCCTGATCATAACGGGTTTTAATCCGGGAGTAGTCGACTTCGGCGACAATACCCACGCCGCCGGCAATCTCAATGGCCTTAGGCTGAGCGCCGCTCATACCGCCTAAACCGGAAGAGACGAACAGGTGCCCGCGCAAATCACCGTCGGCCGCTACGCCCAGCCGCTTGCGCCCGGCAGTCAGCAAGGTGTTGAAGGTGCCGTGAACAATGCCCTGCGGACCGATATACATCCAGCCGCCGGCCGTCATTTGTCCGTAATTGGCTACACCCATCTGTTCGGCGATTTCCCAGTCGGCCTGATTGTCAAACATGCCAATCATCAGGGCGTTGGTGATGATAACCCGCGGCGCCTCCGGCTTGGACGGGAATAAACCCAGCGGATGCCCCGATTCGACCACCAGGGTTTGCTGATCGGTCATAACCTCAAGATATTTTTTAATCAGTTGATACTGCAGCCAGTTCTGGCAGACGCTGCCTGTTTCGCCATAGGTAACCAGTTCATAAGGATAGAGGGCTACCGCCGGGTCCAGGTTGTTGTCAATCATTACCTGAAAGGCTTTTCCTTCGATACAGTTGCCGTTATAAGCCTCAATCGGCTTACCGTAAATTTTTTCTTTGGGCATATACCGGTAGGCGTAAATCCGCCCCAGAGTGCGCAATTCCTCCATAAATTCCGGCGCTAAAACGGCGTGCAGTTCTTCCGGCACATAGCGCAAGGCGTTTTTCAGAGCCACCTTGGTCTGGTCCGGCGTCAGGCGGAAGCCTCTGTTGGGCGCGCGCCGGATGCCTGCTGCAAATACCGGCATTGCCGGCAGGACATTGTCCAGTTTCACCGTCATGGCATTGCCAATCCCGCTGTTATTAATAACCATACTTACCCCTCCATATATATCATCTGCGTTGCCTACTTTTCATTATAACTGTAGCATGCCAGCGTCAATGAAACGTCAAATGCCCTGCCCGCAATGCATTGATGATCAGCAGGTAAGCAAAAACTTGTCCTTATTCATTATTTTACCAAAAATCAACCAGTTTGCCATTACGTTGCCTCATTTTGGGCCAAGGGGGATTAACTCAATGGCGTGCGCCGGGCAGGCATTTGCACAGAGTCCGCAGCCCCAGCAGCGTTCCTGGCTAAAGGTTATCTGCTTGGCTGCATTTATGGTTTTATCGCCTTGCTCTGCCGTAAACGCAAAAGCATTAAACCCGCAACGCCCGACACATAAGCCGCACTGAACACATTGCGCGGCGTGATGCACGGCAATATAGCGGGATCTAGGCCACCGGCCCTTGGTGCCATATTTTTGCGCCGCCCGAAAAGGATAACAGCAGCAGGTACAACAGTTGCATATTACCTGGGGACCGCTTTCCTGCCAGTTGGCAGGACCGCCGGTATGCATCAGTCCTTCCTTGTCCAGCCGGCGAAGCAGGTCTTTGGCTGCCGCCTGGCTGAGCTCACGTCCCCCCGTACGGTCGCTAAGACGCTTTGCATCAAGCACCAGACATATCTCCCGGGAATGTCCGCAGTTATCGGCCAGCATTTTGCAATCACACGGCAGCACCCGGATGGCGGTTGCCGCGTCTATCATAGCTTCCGCTTCTGCCAGCAGCAGTATCCATTCATTATGACAGTTTTCGTACTCCGGGTCCTGCGCCAGGACTGGCCGGAAATAGTCGTTGCGTTTGACATATTCGTCAAAATCCCAGGCATCCAGCTCTGTTCGTAGCCGGCGGGGCAGCACGTGGTAGTTGCCAAACTGGCAGAAATTTTTCAGCCGGTTGTAAAAACTGCCGGCAGTATAGTAGTCCACACCGGCCTTATGCTCTTTGTCAATGATACACCGTTGATAAGCTGACGCCAGCAAAGCCGCCGTCGCCGCCACCGTATTGCCCAGGTTGGCGGCAACGACTTCGGTGCGCAGCGGCTCTTTTGCCAGTGCAACAACCAACCGCATCTCCTCATCAGTAACAAAAAAATGCAGGTAAGGACTGATAAAAGCCGGTACCGCAAACACCCGGCAAAACTCCTGTACAAGAGACATCGCCATTCTCCTTTGTACGCTGAATTGTTTATAATAGTTTGCCAGCCTTGGCTTCCGCCAGCTCCACCAGTTTCTGCCGGTGAATGAGATCTTTGATTGTATTGATATGAGGATACAGGAAGATGTCCTCACTCATTACCGGCACAGTCCGGGCAATTTCCGCCAGCACAGCCTGAGTGGCGGTTGCCGGTGCTTTATTAATCTCCAGAAACTGATGGGCCTGATATACGGACAAAAGCTCAATCGCCAGGATAAACTCCAGCTTTTCCGCTATTTGTCTGGCTTTTTTAACGGCATTATACCCCATGGCCACATAATCTTCCTGATTGCCGCAGGTGGGAATACCGTCGATTGTCGCCGGATGTGACAAAATTTTCATGTCATTTAATAAACCCGCCTGAGTATATTGCGGTA
>JAEZQV010000453.1 GCA_023441125.1 Bacillota bacterium | reverse complement strand
CGGCAGTTGATTTGATCTTAACCGGACGCTATGCTACAGACAAAATAAGGGAACTGGCCGATATGGTCAGTGAGGTAAACGAAGTCAAACATCACTATTATGCCGGTGTCCAAGAACGGGCCGGCATAGAGTATTAAGCTGGCCGCAGTGATGTACAAAGAATAGGGGGAATAGGTTTGTTTACCAAAGAGTTGCTGGCGCAAAATGATCCGCTGCGAAAAAAATGGGAAGACGAGGTTAAAAAAACAGTCGCCAAACACGCCGATCAAAAAGAACAATGGACGACGGTGTCAGACCTCAATATACAAAGAATTTACGGGCCGGATGATATTAAGGATATGGATTTTGCCCGGGATATCGGTTATCCGGGCCAGTATCCTTTTCTGCGAGGCAATCAGGCTACCGGCTACAGAGGCAAGTACTGGACCTTTAGAATGTTTGCCGGTATGGGGACGGCGCTTGAAACTAATCAACGCTGGCATTATCTTTTATCAACCGGACAAACCGGCTTAAGTACCGCTTTTGACTTTCCCACGCTGATGGGCTATGATACCGATTCCCCCAAGGCTAAGGGGGAATGCGGCAAATGCGGGGTGGCCATTGACACTATTGAAGACTTTAAAGATCTTATTCAGGGGATTCCGCTGGATAAAATCAGCACATCCATGACAATCAATCCGCCGGCCACTGTGTTATGGGCTATGTACTGCGCCGCCGCAGAGCTGCAGGGTGTACCCCTTAACACAATCAGCGGCACGATTCAGAATGATATTCTGAAAGAATTTATCGCCCAAAAAACACTGATGTGTCCGCCGGAGCCTTCGGTAAAACTTATCAGCGATACCATTGAATTCGGTACCAAATATGTACCCAAGTGGAACACCATCAGCATCAGCGGCTATCATATCCGGGAGGCCGGCTCGACAGCGGTTCAGGAACTGGCATTTACGCTCAGGGACGGGATCGAATATGTTGAGGATGCCGTTCAGCGCAAAGGCCTGCAGGTTGACCAGTTTGCCTCCCGGCTGTCGTTTTTCTTCAACGCTCATATTGACTTCTTTGAAGAAATTGCCAAACTGCGCGCGGCCCGCCGCATTTGGGCCAAGGTGATGCGCGACCGCTTTGGCGCCAAGGACCCGCGTTCCTGCTGGATGCGCTTCCATACCCAAACGGCCGGCTGTTCGCTGACAGCCCAGCAGCCTTACAACAATGTTATCAGAACGGCGGTCGAGGCATTGGCGGCTGTGCTGGGCGGCACGCAGTCGCTGCACACCAATTCGCTGGACGAGGTCTTATGCCTGCCGTCCGAACACGCAGTGCAAATTGCCGTGAGAACGCAGCAAATCATCGCTGAGGAGACTGGTGTTGCCAGTACCATCGACCCCCTGGCCGGTTCGTATTTTGTCGAAGCGCTGACTAATGAAATGGAAGAACAGGCCTGGGCGTATATTCATAAAATCGACGACATGGGCGGTATGGTTGCGGCCATCGAAAAAGGCTATCCGCAAATGGAAATTTCCGATGCCGCTTACAAATTCCAGCAGCAGATTGACGCCCAGGACAAGACCATGATTGGCGTTAATAAATACGTGGCCGAGAATGAAAAAGTCGATATTCCGCTGGTGTCCATTGACGAAAGCGTTGAAGCCCAGCAGCTTAAGCGGCTGGCCGCAGTCAAAAGAAAGCGGGATGGCCGCAAGGTGGGCCAATGTCTTAAAGACCTGGCAACTGCCTGCCGGCAAGGCGACAATGTTATGCCGTACTGCATTGAGGCCGTAAAAAGCTATGCCACCGTTCAGGAAATCTGTGATGTTTACCGGGATGTGTATGGTGAATACCGTGACCCTGGCATATTCTAATCCACACCGTAGGAGGCAAAGAGGATGTCAAATAGAAAAATTCGCATTTTGTTAGCGAAACCCGGACTGGACGGACATGACCGCGGGGCCAAGGTGCTGGCCAGATGCTTCCGTGATGCCGGGTTTGAAGTCATATATACAGGCTGCCACCAGACCTCGGAACAGATTGTTGCCATTGCCATGCAGGAGGATGTGGACCTGGTAGGCTTGAGCTGCCTGTCCGGCGCCCATAAATTTCTGTTTCCTGAAGTAACCCGGCTGTTAAAAGAACGGGGCGCCGGGGATATTGTCGTAATTGGCGGCGGGATTATTCCGGAACAGGATATGCCGGCTTTATACGAAGCCGGCCTGAAGGCTGTCTTTACACCGGGCGTCAAGCTGGAAAGCATTGTGGAATGGATCAATACCCATGTCGGTGCCGGGCTATAAGCAAGATGGAAAACTTAAGCAAACGGGTTTTGGCCGGCGATATACGCGCCGCCTCCCGCCTTATCAGAAATCTGGAAGATGAGATTCCCGCAACCTATCTGGCGATTAAAGAATTATTTGCGGCGACCGGCCATGCCCATGTGGTGGGTGTAACCGGTGCGCCGGGCGCCGGCAAGAGTACGTTAATAGATGAATTGATTGCTGCCTACCGGCAACAGGACAAAACCGTAGGTGTGCTGGCAGTTGATCCGACCAGCCCCTTTAGCGGCGGCGCTATCTTAGGTGACAGAATCCGTATGCTGCGTCATGCCGAAGATACCGGCGTCTTTGTCCGCAGCCTGGCTACCAGGGGCGCGCTGGGCGGACTGGCCAAAGCAGTCGGAGAGGCCATTCATGTGGTGGAAGCCCTGGGCAAAGAAAAAATCATTGTGGAAACCTGTGGTGTCGGGCAGCAAGAGGTGGAAATCATTAATCATGCCCATACCGTGGCCGTCGTGCTGGTCCCCGGTATGGGCGACGACGTCCAGGCTATTAAGGCCGGTCTGATGGAGATTGCCGATATATTTGTCGTCAATAAGGCCGACCGGGACGGGGCTGGCAAACTGTACCAGGAATTAATGCAGCTTGCTGCCCAGTCGGCCAAAGGCGGTGGCGCTACCGGCCAAGCCTGGACAATCCCGGTTATTAAGCTGGAAAGCATACTTACCCCCCGGGAATTTGCCCGGAGTGTGGCTTTGCTCCGGGATAAAGTGGAAGAACATTATCAGTATCTGGTCCAAAGCCGCATGCTGGCCAGCCGGCAGCGGCGAAAAACGGCCGCCGAACTGAACGAAGCGCTGTGGGGCAGCATTCTTAAGCCTGTGCTGGCGCAATTGCAGGCTGACGGGGAACTGGACTGCATGGTGGACCGGTTAATCGCCCGAAAGGCGGACCCGTATACGCTGGCAGAGGAAATTGCCCGCAAATATATGAAGCAGCCAGGATCAGCACCGGTCCGTTAGCGACGGCATTAATCACTCAAGGGAAAAGGGGAACAGGCAGTGAGCAGACCAAAGCAAATTACCTTACAAGCAGCAGCGGCCCTGGTCCAGGATGGTGATCAGCTGACTTTCAGCGGTTTTACCATCTGGCGGCGGCCGGTGGCCCTCTGCTATGAACTGATCCGGCAAGGCAAGAAAGATTTGCATTTATTTGAGGTACAGGGCGGTTACCATAGCGACCTGTTGGTCGGCGCCGGCTGTGTTAAGATCTGGGAAGGCGCCTGGATGGGCCAGGAGATGCTGGGGAAGATCGGAGAAAATCTGGCCCGCAAGCAAATCAGCGGTGAAATTCTGGTGGATGATTACAGTCACGGCCATACGGTAGGGCGGCTGATGGCCGGCGCGTTGGGGCTGCCGTTCTTCCCGTGCGCTTTGGCCATGGGCTCGGATATTTTCAATCCTGAATATGATCAACTGGCCAAAGCCGGCTTGCGGGATGGGAAGCACCGCAATATTCCGGCGAAAAAATACGTAATGGCCGCAGATCCTTTCTTTAACCGGGGCGAATGCGCCTTATTGCCGGCCGTCAACCCCGATGTGGCGCTGGTGTATGCGCCTGTTGTCGGTGATGAAGGTACTGTGCGGATACTGTCGCAAAGCTATAGTGACGCCGAAGTCATCAAGGCTTCCAAGACCGTTATCGTCATCTGCGAGGAAATTGTGCCCGACAGTTATTTGCGCCGGGACCCAGCCGCCAACCTGGTCGCGGGTTATGAAATCGATTATATTGTGGCATGTCCCTGGGCGGCCCACCCGACCGGCTCGCAGTTTTATTACGACGCCGACGCCGAGTTTCTGAAAACCTTTAATCGGATACGGGATCAAAAGAATTTTGATGAATTTGCCGAAAAGTGGATATTTGGCGTGGCCAGTCATGAAGAATATTTGGAGAAACTGGGCG
>JAEZQV010000451.1 GCA_023441125.1 Bacillota bacterium | reverse complement strand
GTTGAGGACCAGGCCGGCAAGAAGTACCGGCTGTTCTGGGACCGGCTAGTCAAGAAATTTAGCGCCATCGTATTTGGCGGCGGGCATATCAGTCAGCCGCTGGTGCAAATGCTGGCGTTATTGGATTTTGAGGTAACTGTGCTGGACGACAGGCCGGAGTTTGCCAATCAAGCCCGCTTTCCCGGCGCCTGCCAGGTGATATGTGAGAATTTTCAACGGGCGATCAAGAAGTTGACAGTGGACAATAATACGGCGATTGTAATTGTGACCAGGGGACACCGGTATGACCTGGATTGCCTGCGGGCCACCATGGACAGCAATGCCCGCTACCTGGGAATGATCGGCAGCAGAAAACGGATTAGTGAAATTATGAAGCTAATCAAAGAAGAGGGCGCGCCGGCGGATATTGAAAAACGGCTGCGGGCCCCGATTGGCTTAGACTTAAAAGCCGAAACGCCTGCTGAAATAGCCATCAGTATTGCGGCGGAGATGGTCGCCGTTTTTCGGGGCGGGTCTGCGGCCCCGTTAAGCCGGCCGGTAGGAGTAACGTAATGGACAAGGAATTTTTGCAGCAAATTTGTCAAGTACAGCATAACGGCGAGAAAGCAGCGCTGATTAGCATTGTGGAAACTCACGGTTCGACGCCCCGCAAAGCAGGCAGCAAAATGCTGGTTTGGCCTGACGGCCGGTCGGTTGGCACTATCGGCGGCGGCTGTGGCGAAGCCGAGGTCAGGCGCCAGGCCTTAACGGCGCTGGATGACAATCGCTCCCGGCTGTACACGGTGAAAATGCAAAATAGTGTAGCTGCCGATGAAGGGATGGTTTGCGGGGGCGTTATGGAAGTCTTTATCCAGATTATCCAGCAATCGGACTGTGAACAAAAGGAAGGAGGAAGGCTGTGAGCGAATTATTCTTCAGGATGATAGAGCTATCACAGGCTGGTTTTTATTGTAGCCAGATCCTGCTCATACTTGGTCTGGAGGCTCAGGGTAAAGAGAACCCGGATTTAATCCGGGCGATGTCCGGGTTAAACGGCGGGGTGGGATTCTGCGGCAAGACGTGCGGTGCCCTGACAGGCGGCGCTTGCCTGCTTGGTCTTTATACGGGCAAAGGGACTGCGGAAGAAATGGAAGACAGCCGCGAAAATGACATGATCCGGGAGTTGGTGGAATGGTTTGAGCAAACGGCCTGCGCCGGCTATACAGGTATTGATTGTGATAATATCCTGGAAAATAACCCGGCCAACCGGATGACACGCTGTCCGCAACTGGTTAGCGATACTCTGGGAAAGGTCGAAGAGATTTTAGCGGCGAATGGCTATACTCTTTCCGGCCGTATTTAGTTCGTATTTCTCCTTAAGGACTATGTAAGCTAGGAGGGGGGCCATGAAAAAGTTTTATCAAGCCTTGGCTGAACTGCTTGCAGCCGGGCAAAGCGTGGTAGTGGCTACTATTTTTCATAGCGCCGGTTCGGCGCCGCGGTCAGCCGGAGCCAAGATGATTATTTGCGCTGATGGTTCCAGCATTGGTACGGTTGGCGGCGGCAAACTGGAGGCAGAAACCATCGAACTGGCGCAAACCGTCCACACAACCCGCCGGTCTGTAATCCAGCCTTTTGATTTGCGCGGATTGGATGCCGCCGGGGTGGGGATGATCTGTGGCGGGCAGGGGGAAATCCTGCTTGATTATATTGATGCGGACGATGACGACAATAAACGGATTTATGATGCGATCCTTGCTATTATGAATAAAGCGCAAAAAGCCTGGCTGATAACTGAACTGCTGACTATACCGGTGAATGGCCGGCAAAGGCAGCAATGCCTTGTTAAGCAAAGCGGTACTATTATTGGCCATTTCCAGGGTGAACCGGCGTTTATGGAAAAGCTCGCCACCGGACCTGCCAAGATTTCCATTCATGCGGATGTTAAGGCGGACCGGACTTTTATCGTTGAGCCCATCCGGACGCCCGGTGTGGTGTATCTGTTTGGGGCCGGCCATGTTTCCCAGCAAATTGCCAGGCTGACAGAAATGGTAGGCTTTATTACGGTAGTCATCGACGACAGAGCGGCTTTTGCCAATAAGGAACGGTTTCCGCAAGCAGAAATTGTGGTAGTGGATGACTTTCTGTGTGTGCCTAAGCTTTGTATTAACAAAGACAGCTATCTGGTTATTGTGACCCGCGGACATCTGCACGACAGTATCGTACTGACACAAGCCATTGAGACCGAGGCTACCTATATTGGCATGATCGGCAGCAAAAAGAAACGTGATCAGTTATTTAATGCATTGGCAGCCAAGGGGGTCAGTCAGGCAACCTTGCAGCGGATTCATTCACCGATTGGCATTGATATTTTCGCTGAAACCCCGGAAGAAATAGCGGTAAGTATTGTTGCTGAACTGATAAAAGCCAGGGCGGAGCGGGAAATATGTGCAGCACAGGGATCATAGGGCTGATTGTCGCGGCAGGTTACTCTTCCCGTATGGGCACATTTAAACCATTATTGCCATTGGGGGAAAAGACAGTAATCGAGGCGGCCGTCGACAGTTTACAGTCGGGTGGAATTCGCGACATTCGGGTGATCGTCGGCCACCGGGCGTCAGAGTTGTATCCCCTGTTACGACGCCTGCCGGTTGGCATTATCGAAAACCCGAATTTTGCCGCCGGCATGTTTTCGTCCGTCGTTACCGGGCTTACCTCTTTGGCCGGTAAAGCCGAAGCTTGCTTGTTGCTGCCCGGCGATACGCCGCTGATCAGAAAGCGGAGCATTAAAGACTTGCTCCGGGCCTACCGCAAAACCGATGCCGCTGTGGTGTATCCTGTTTTTGACGGCCAGCGAGGTCACCCGCCGCTGATCAGTGCCAAAGCCTTTGCGGCTATCCTTAAGGGCGATGATGCCGGCGGACTGCGTCATATTCTGGCGCAATTTGCCGGTGACAGCATCGAGGTTGCCGTGGCCGATCAGGGCGTGCTGCTTGATATTGATACCCGGGAAGACTACCAGCAGCTTGTCCGTTTTTATGAGCGGCGGCAAGTTCCCACCTACGCAGAATGCCTGGGCATTTTACATAAGTTTCAGACGACGGAAAAAATCAGGCGCCATGGGCTGGCGGTAGCCAAGGTTGGCCGGCGTTTGGCAGATTTACTCACCGGCGCCGGCCTGAATGTAAGTACGGAATTAGTAGTTGCCGGCGGCCTTGTCCATGATTTGGCAAAGGGTAAGCCCAATCACCCCAACCGCGGGGCGCGAATGGTGCGGAGTATGGGGTTTTCCTCGCTGGCGGGGATTGTGGCTTCGCACATGGATTTGGAGTTCGAGGCCGGGCGTGATATTGATGAGGCGGCACTGGTATTTCTCGCCGATAAATTAGTGCAAGGCGATCGAGTTGTATCGCTGGACGAACGCTTTAACCCCGCCATGGAGCGGTTTGCCGGCAATCCGGAAATACTGGCTGATGTGCTGCGCCGCCGGCGGACGGCGGAATTTATCCGGGAGCGGGTAGCCAGACTTTTGGGTGTCGGTAATATTGAGGATTTGGTATGGCAATAGGAGGTGAAACGTATGCAGCCGGTATATTTTAATAATGCTGCGACTGCCTGGCCCAAGGCGCCGCAAGTGGGTGAAACCGTGGCTGCCTGTATCAGCGGCCTGCCCCATCATGCCGGCCGTGCCGGCTTTAGCGGTCCGGATATTCCCGGAAATTGCCGGGAACTGCTGGCTGAATTATTGCAGATACAAGATGCCAGCCGGATTGTTTTCAGTCCCAATGCCACGCATGCCTTAAACATTGCTTTGCAAGGCCTGCCCTGGCCGCCGGGGGCCGCCGTGGTTACTACAGTGGCTGAACATAATTCGGTATTGCGACCGCTCCACTACCTGAGCAAGATCAAAGGTGTGACGGTATATAAGGTGCCGGTGGATAAAGCCGGACGAATTTTGCCGGCGGAGTGGGCGGCGGCAATTGCTCAATACAGGCCGCAGCTGGCGGTGTTTACGCATGCTTCCAATGTGACCGGCGCGGTGAATGACGCCGCCCTGCTGGCTGGCATAGCGAAAGAGCTGGGAGCAGTGACGCTCCTGGACGCCTCCCAGAGCCTGGGGCTGGTGCCGGTTTTACCGGCAGTCTGGGGGATTGATCTGGTAGCTTTTACCGGACACAAATATTTATTAGGTCCGACAGGCACCGGCGGGTTGTACATTGCTCCCGGCACTGCACTGGAGCCTGTCTGGGTCGGCGGCACAGGCATACAAAGCGACCTTGAGGAGATGCCGCCGGCCATGCCCATTCGCTTCGAAGCCGGCACACCCAATGATGCTGCTTTTGCCGGTTTGGCGGCGGCTTTACGCTGGAGCCGGCAAAATCCCCTGGACAATGCCGGACTGCAGGCGAAGATTTCACGGCTGGCGGCAGGGCTTGCTGCTGCCGGCGCTGATATAATTACCGTAGACTGCCCGCGAACGCCGGTAATCTCCTGTACGCTGAAAAACTGGACAGTAGAAGACGCCGGTGAGGCCTTACAGAAAAGCTTTGGCATCGTTTGCCGTACCGGGCTGCATTGTGCGCCGCAAATTCATGCCTATCTGGGAGCAGCACCGCACGGTACCATCCGGTTTAGTTTATCGCGGTTTACCACCGAGCAGGAAATCGACTATTGCCTTGATGCGATAGGCATGATGCTGCATGAAACGGTTTGAGTGGAGAAAGGTTGAGAATTGTTTTGGCGGCGCCAATGTTTATGAGTATCGTCTCGCTGCCAAGGTTGACGAAAACCTGCTGGCCGGCTTTGGTACAATCGGGATGCTCAAGTGTCACCGGAATTTTCCCCGGCCGTTTTTTCAGACAATCCTGGACGATGGCACCAGCTTTAAAGGCGTAATAACGGATTCCGTTATCAAAGTCAGTTTTCCCGATGGTGATGCGCAGGCCAGCAAAGCTAAATTCGATAGTTTGCTGACAGACTTGTTGGCAAAACATATGGCTGATGGGGAGATGTAAGCTATGGAAACCATACAGAATTGCCAGGAAACACTGCTTTCCACCACGCAAAGCGTCTGTCCGGAATGCTTGCGGCGTATTCCCGCCAGGCGGGTGGCCCGGGGCGAAAGTATATTTTTACGCAAAGTATGTCCTGAACATGGCGAATACCAGGTATGTATCTGGCAAGGAGCCCCTGCTTACGGGGCCTGGACGAATCCCTCGCCGCCCGTTTCGCCGGCAACGTGTGCAACTGAAGTCAACAGGGGCTGCCCCTATGACTGCGGCTTATGTCCGGAACATGGCCAGCAGACGTGTTGTGTGCTGCTGGAAGTAACGCAGCAATGCAATCTGCACTGTCCAGTTTGTTTTGCCGCAGCTTCACAGCAGCAGGAGAGCGACCCCGAACTAGCCGTTATTGAGCGCTGGTACCGCATGCTTATGCAAAGCGGCGGGCCCTATAATATCCAACTGTCAGGCGGCGAGCCTACTATGCGGGATGACCTGCCGGAGATTATTGCGTTGGGGAAAAAACTGGGCCTGGAGTTTTTTCAGGTCAATACCAACGGTGTGCGGCTGGCAACCGATGAGCAGTATGTTGCCAGCTTAAAAGCCGCCGGTCTTAATTGTGTCTTTCTTCAGTTTGACGGCGTGGATGACGAGGTGTATCGCCAGCTGCGCGGCAAGCCGCTGCTGGACATCAAAAGGCAGGCCATCGAGCTTTGTGCCGCTTATGAGCTTGGCATTGTGCTTGTGCCGACGCTGGTCCCCGGCATAAATGATCAGCAGATTGGCGATATCCTGCGACTGGCTGTCAGCCGGATGCCGGCTGTGCGCGGAGTTCATTTTCAGCCGGTAAGCTACTTTGGAAGATATCCGGGTGGGCCCAACGAGTCGGAACGGATTACATTGCCTGAGGTAATGCGCGCCATTGAACTTCAGACCAACGGGCAAATGCAAGCCAAGCATTTCCGCCCGCCAGGCGGCGAGCATGCCCATTGTTCCTTTCATGGCAATTTCGTGCTTATGCCGGATGGGCAGTTAAAGCCCTTAGCGACCGAAGCCGGCAATACCTGCTGCTGCCAGGGAAAAACTACTGTCGAGGGAGCAAAACGGGCCAGGCAGTTTGTCGCCAGGCAATGGTCGGCTGCCCGGAATAAGGACGCCATGCCTGGTGTCCAGGGCGGGAAAACGGCCGGTATTGGCAATGTGGCCAGTCTCGACGAGTTCCTGAACCGGGTGAAGAC
>JAEZQV010000406.1 GCA_023441125.1 Bacillota bacterium | reverse complement strand
TTCCGGACCGGAGCCGTTCAGCCATGGCGTCAGCGGCTGATCAATAAAGTTTTCCACCAAATTCGCCATTAAGCATCCCTCCTTGCCTATTCCTGTTTTGCCTCCTGCTCGGCAAGCTGTTTTTCCAAGGCCTTTATCTCATCCCTGAGCCTGGCTGCCTGCTCATATTCTTCCCGGTTGACATGCTGCTCCAGTTCCTGGCGCAGCTGTTTAATGCGCTGTTGTACACTATACTTGATTCCGCCCCGCTTAGGGATCTTGCCGGTGTGCAAAACAGTACCGTGCATACGCTTAAGCAAAGGCTCCAACTGACCACCAAAGGCCTGATAGCAGGCGCTGCAGCCAAATTTTCCGCTGCGGCTGAATTCACTGTAACTCAGGCCGCATTCGGAGCAGACCGGTTCAAGTGTTTTCTGGGCACTGTCGGCTACGGTATAGTTAAACATCTCTTTTAGAAAATCGTGAACGGAAAATTTACTGCCAAACACATTGTTAATGCCTGTACCGATGATTTCACCCGTTTTTTGCGCACATTGCTCACATAGATGTCTTTCAATCTTTTGTTGATTAATTATTTTGGTAATATGCACACAAGCCTGCTCTTTTTGACATTCATCACACAGCATACTTATTTGCCTCCGTACCCATCGTCATTCGGATTGGCCAGCACCATCAGCAAGGACTGTAAGAGCGGCACACGCTCCTGCGGCGCCACACGCTCATACAGAAAAGAAAAGCATTTATAAATTAGCGCCGCTTCCCGGCTGGTCATCAGATTATGATTCCTTAACCGCGAAATTATGGCCTGTGCCTCTTCCAAACGCAAATGTTCGTCAATTTGCTTGGCCGCATCCTGAAATACAATTGTTTGTACCGGGATGCGGGCAATTCGGACAAAGCCGCCCAATCCACGCCGCGACTCCACAATAAAACCGCGATCCACGGTAAACCGTGTGCTTAATACGTAACTGATTTGCGAAGGTGCACAGTCAAGTTCCTCAGCCATCTCATTACGGCGCAAGATAATAATCTCATCCTGCTGACGCGACATCTGTTGCAAAATCCATTTCTCTATGGCATCGGCTAGATTGTTCAAATCCCCACCTCCCAACTTATAAATTGACTTTTGTTGACCTTTTGACTTTATTGTATTTTAAAACCTTACCAGTTGCAAGACCATAATACTGGCAAAAACAGCCTTGAGAACTAAACTATAACGATTATTGCCAAATATCATATCTGTTATAACTATTGCTCAGGCACGCTTACTCAACAACCTGCAATACCAGGAACTTCAGATAGTTAGTTTCGGGCGCGGCCGGCAGGATAGGATGGTCTTTGGCCTGAGTCCGGTATTCAACCTCCCGGATTACCCGTTTAGCGTCCCTGGCGGCGTCTACAACAACGGCTTTGAATAATTCCCGGTCCATGTGGTAGGAACAGGAGCAAGTCACCAGGAATCCGCCCGGACGCGTTAATTTTAAGCCGCGCAGATTAATTTCCTTGTAGCCTCGGGCAGCTCCCTCAATGCTGCTGCGGCTCTTCGTAAAAGCCGGCGGGTCAAGAATAACAACATCGTACTGACGCTGCTCCTCCGTAAGCAACCGGAGCGCATCAAACGCATTGGCCACTTCAAAATGGCAACGGTCACTGACGCCGTTCATCGCGGCATTTTTTTTCGCCAGAGCGATCGCCTCTTCCGAGATATCAATGGAATGCAAGCTTTTGGCCCCATAGAGAGCGCTATGAATGGCGAAGGAACCCGTATGACAGAAACAATCCAGGACAGCGGCATTTTTAACAATCGGCTCCAGAAAACGCCGGTTCTCCCGCTGGTCATAAAAAAAGCCGGTTTTTTGTCCGTTCTCTACATCCGCATAAAAGGGGATACCATTCTCGTGAACCAAAATTTGGGTGGCGAAATTACCCTTGAGATAGCCTTTACGCATTTCAAGCCCTTCCAGTTTTCGCACCGGCACATCATTGCGTTCGTAAATGCCTTCCGGACTGAATAGTTCTTCCAATACCGATATAATTGTTTCTTTATGTACGTCAATGCCCAACGCCAGCGTTTGGATAACCAGATACTTGCCAAACTTGTCAACAATAAGGGCCGGCAAAAAATCGGCCTCACCATAAACAAGCCGGCAATATTCGGGCTCATTGAGGAAAGTCTGCCGGTATTGCCAGGCAGTCTCAATGCGGCGTTTAAAAAAGGCCCGGTCAATGGGCTCTTGCTGCCGTGAGAGTATCCTGATAATAATTTGCGAACGGGGATTGATATACCCCCGGCCAATAAACCGTTGCCTGAAGTTGTAAACATCGACGATATCGCCGGGCGCGAAATCCCCTTCTATATAATCCAGTTCGCTTTGGTATACCCAGGGATGGCCACTCTCCACCCGGTGCTGAGCCCCTTTACGCAAAAATACTTTTGTATTAATCTCCATTATTATCTCCTCTTTTCCTCATTCTGTGCCGCTTTTGCCACCACTCAACAAGCATATACAAAGCAGCAGCAGCCATAGCTGCCATGTTAATAAAGCCAAATTCCCGGGACCAGTGACTATGCTCCCAGTACGATACCGGACTCTCCACGGTATCATAGGCCAGGGGGTATAAATAAAAATTGGAGTAAACTCCGTGGGTAAGTGCGTCGATTAAAAGGTGTGAGCCCCAGCCAATGATAAAGAACCGCAGCCGCTTGATTCCCGGCAGCAAACTCAGTAACTGGGCGACAAACCACACCGGCACCGAGTGACCAACCAAATCAACTTTTACTACCCAGGGAAAAATGGCTACCAGACTCATAAGCAAACCAGGATGTAGTTCCCTGAGCTCAGGCAATGTCACATAACCTTTCCATAGCAATGTGAGTGCCAGTACCACATAAATATAGTCCGGCAGCATCGAGCCGATGACAAACTGCCAAACCTTAGGATGATGCCTGGTGATAAAATACACCCAGAAACCATGCTGGAGAGTATACATGCTGCCTCCTCTATGAAGCGTCATTCCATGTACTAGTTTGCTTCCAGGACAGCGACAGTATGTAGAAAGGCAGCGCTAAGTAATGAGCGCTGCCTTTCGAATTAGATCCTTGCCAATACCCGTTTGGCAAAATCATGGCCAAAATCAAAGCATTTGTTGATTTCCTCGGCATCAGGAACCCATTTCAGGGAGAGCCCGGACTGCTCAGTTACTACGCCGGCACTGCCCAGTAGTTCTTCGATCGCCTTTTGTGCGCCACCGCCCCAGCCGTAGGCTCCAAAAGCCGCGCCCAGCTTACCTGCCGGCCGCAGGCCTTTCAGATACAGCATGAGCGCCCCTACCGTAGGCAGCATGCCATTATGCAGCGTAGACGAACCAATCAGTACCCCACCGGCTGCCAGCATGTCCCGTACCACTTCACTCCGGTCGGCTGTCGATAATTTATAAAGTTTACCGGTAACACCGGCCGCGGCCACTCCCTCAAGAACTTGCCGGGCCATCCGCTCCGTACTGCCCCACATACTGTCATAAGCAATAATTATTTTACTGGTTTGTTTTCCCTGACCCCAATCCTGGTATTTGGCCAAAATATCGGCAATATGACTGCGCCACACGATACCATGACTGGGAGCAATGAGTTTGACCGGTAAGTCTTTAAGCTTCTCCAGGGTCTTGACCACCAGTTTCCCAAACGGCATCAGAATATTGGCATAGTACTTTTCCGCTTCATAAATGACGGCTGTAAGATCATTTTCATCATCGAAGCGCTTGGTCGTTGAAATATGTTGCCCAAAGGCATCGTTGGAAAATAGAATTTGCTCCTCGCTCAGGTAGCACAGCATGGAATCCGGCCAATGCAGCATCGGCACAGGCACAAAGTGCAGCTTATTTTGGCCAAGATCAAGTATATCCCCTTCCTTGACCACCTGAAAATCATAATTTTGCTGGTAATGCTTAATAATGCCGGTACGGCCATGTTCGGTAAGCACTACCTTGGCCTGCGGCGCCCGGGCCATAACTGCCGGCAGGGCGCTGGAATGGTCCGGCTCAATATGGTTAGTAATAACATAATCAATTTTGGCCGGGTCAATAATACTGCTGATACGGTTCAGCAATTCCTGGGCAAAAGGCGCTTTTACGGTATCTATCAAACAAACCTTTTCATCAACAATAAGGTAGGAATTATAAGTTACACCGCCAGGCGTAGTATAGCCGTGAAAATCACGCAGATTCCAGTCGACAGCGCCGACATAATACACACCCTTAGCTAACTGTACATTATGCATTTGCACTTCACTCCTTACTTATAGGCTTTACCCTCACGGCTTTAATCCGTCAGTTTGGGCGCATTTGTCAATATCTCACCGGCCTCCCGGATAATATTGCCGATAATGACAGCAGCCGGTTCTATCTTTGTAAGCGGCAGCAAACTTTGCCCGGCCAATACGGCCCCATTCTCTACATCCCCCTCGATAGCCGCCAGACGATTGGTGCCGGTGGCCAATTGGTCCAGCTCCTGCTGGGCTGCGCACCGTCGTTCCATAGCCTGATATTTGTCGGTAAAGGCATTCCTTATACCCCGGACGCCATGACCGGATAACAGGCCGGTAACAATGCTATCTGTATCCACAGCACTTATCAATTTTGCTTTGACCTTGGGATGCACACCGCATTCTTCGGCCAGCAAAAACCGGGTACCCATCTGAATACCGGCGGCCCCCATAACAAGAGCCGCCGCCAGCCCCCGGCCATCTGCAAAACCACCGGCAACAATAACCGGAATACGCATAAGCGGAATGATCTGGGTCATTAAGGCCATAGTGGTAATCACACCAATATGGCCGCCAGCTTCCATACCCTCAATAACAATAGCATCGGCACCACTGGCCTCCACCCGCTGCGCTAATTTGGCATTCGGGACAACCGGGATCTTTTTAACGCCGGCTTTTGTCAACTTATCAAAAAAGGGAATAGGATTACCGGCGCCTAAGGTGGCAAAGGCCGGCTTTTCTTCACAAATAACATCAACAATGGCCTCTTTGTTATCCGCCATCAGTTGAACATTGACACCAAACGGTTTATCGGTAAGCGCCTTGGCCAAACGGATGTGCTCTCTGACATAGGTAGCATCCCGGCCACCGGACGCAATGATACCGGCACCACCGG
>JAEZQV010000384.1 GCA_023441125.1 Bacillota bacterium | reverse complement strand
GGGCATAAGTAAACGACTCGGGAATTCTCAAGTCATCGGTCGACCAGCCCATAAGTCCTGCCACCAGCGCCAAATCGGTACCGTGCCCCCGGCCGGTCTGGGCAAATGAACCATGCAGCCCGATCACCGCGGCCGACAGTTCCTGTCCCATAATGGCCCGGGCGGCATTACCCAGACGCACTGCACCGGCAGTATGCGAGCTTGACGGACCTACCATAACCGGACCGATAATATCAAAAATATTCATATATGGCTATCACCTCCAGGCTGATTGCAAATGGATAAATAGTGGTTGATATTTAGTATACTCTTAGTATAACATAATACTAGGATTATGTGGAAAAAACATACTTTTCACATCGCTATCGTACCAGGTCTTAGCTGGTTGGGAGGATAACACTGTGAGCAAAATACGTATTGTAATCGCTGATGATCATGCGGTGTTGCGTTCCGGACTGAAAGCACTGCTGAATTGCTCGCCGCTATTTGAGGTAATTGGCGAAGCAGGTGACGGGCAACAGGCCATCCAATTGGTCGAAGAACTCCGGCCTGATGTATTGCTGCTTGATATTTCCATGCCGGTTATGAGTGGTGTGGAGTGCATAAAAGAACTGAGATCCCGGGGACTTTCCTGCCGCATACTTATCCTGACCATGTATGATGACGATGAATACGTTAAAGAAGTAATGCGCGCCGGCGCTGACGGCTATGTGCTAAAAAAATCAGCCGACACCGAACTGGTGGAAGGTATCTTAAAAATATACGCCGGTAAAAAATATCTTAACGAAACCATGTCGCAAACGCTCCTCGACAGCCTGCTGAAACTGCAGGATGAAAAAAGTGATCAGCGCGATCCTTATACTCTCTTGAGTTCACGTGAACGGCAAGTACTAAGATTACTGGCCCAGGGACATACTAATAGCGAAATTGCCAAGCAACTATCCCTGAGCGCCAAAACGGTGGATACGTACCGTTCCCGCATCATGACCAAGTTAAATGTACAGAAAAAATCCGAACTGGTTAATTATGCCTTACAGTATAAGCTGATCAATATGTGAAACTTGTTACTTTTTGTCGGATTTTACCCCACAGGCACTTACAGGAGTTTCTTACACAACTTTACTGTAAGTGCCTGATTTACTTTTTTTTGTGGTTTAGCGACAATAGTGGTAATGTTATATGCTTTTTAATATTTGAAAATTTAAAAAATGAAGGGGTATGAGCAAATGCAAAATCAACATATTGAGGCGCTCAAAAAAATAGTTGGTGATGAGCATGTTCTAACCAGCGTAGAAGACCTGCACTGCTATTCTTATGACGCCACTCCGGGGTTTTCCCATATGCCAAATGCAGTCGTCAAGCCGGCCACTACCGAAGAAGTATCCAAAGTGCTGGCATTGGCAAATGCCGAAAAGATTCCGGTTTATACCCGTGGTTCCGGCACTAACCTCAGCGCCGGCACAGTTCCTACCAAGGGCGGCATTGTACTCCTCATGACCCGGATGAACAAACTGATTGAAATTGATATGGAAAACCTGGTGGCGGTAGCCGAACCCGGGCTTATTGTATCTGATCTTAATAAAGCAATCGAAGCCAATGGCCTTATTTACCCGCCCGATCCGGGTACAGTCACCACGGCTACCCTGGGCGGCACGGTGTCCGAGAATGCCGGCGGCTTGCGCGGCCTTAAATATGGCGTCTCCAAGCACTATGTTATGGGGCTGGAGGTTGTACTGGCCAACGGTCAAATCATGAATGTCGGCGGCAAAAATGTTAAAGATGTGGCCGGTTACGATATGACTAAACTATTCACCGGCGCCGAGGGAACACTGGGCGTTATTACGAAAATTATTGTAAAATTGGTTCCTGCCCCGGAAGCCAAGAAAAGCATGATGGCGATTTTTAAAAACCTGGACAACGCCGGCAACGCCATTGCCGCCATCATCGCCGCTAAAATCATTCCGGCTACTCTGGAAATTATGGATAACCCCACCATCCGGACAGTGGAAGATTACGCCAAAGTAGGCTTGCCGGTGGATGCAGAGGCTGTACTCCTGATTGAAGTCGACGGCATTCCTGCCGTAGTGGAGAAAGAAGCTGCCAAAGTGCTGGAAGTGCTGAAAGAAAATAAAGCTGATGAGATAAAAATGGCCAAAGATGCGGCTGAACGGGATAAAATCTGGGCTGCCCGCCGCGCTGCCCTGCCGGCGCTGGCTAAACTTCGCCCCACCACGTTCGTGGAGGACGCCACCGTACCGCGGAGTAAAGTGCCTGATATGATTCGTGCCGTTAATGAAATAGCCAAAAAATACAATGTAACTGTCGGTACTTTTGGTCATGCCGGCGATGGCAACATGCATCCTACGATCGTCTGCGACATTCGCGACAAAGAAGAAATGGACCGCGTATATAAAGCGATGGACGAAATCTTCGGCACCGCCATTAAATTGGGGGGCACACTGTCCGGCGAACACGGCATTGGTCTGGGCAAACTCAAGTATATGGAAGACCAGTTTGGCCCGGTAGCCATGGAAGCCATGCGCAGCATCAAGCGGGCGCTTGATCCCAACCTCATTTTGAATCCTGGCAAACTAGTAGGAGAGTGTTAAAATGAGTGATGCCAATAAATCAATAACCGCGCAAGACATCAATGCGCAGGATAGGGAGCTGTTGGCCGACCTGCAGGATGCGCTTGCCAACTGTATGAAGTGCGGCAACTGTATGGAAGTATGCCCTATCTACAAAGAATTGGGTACAGAAACCGCCGTTGCCAGAGGCAAACTGGCCCTTATGGAAGCCGTGTTAAGCGGAAAAATCCCCATTAGCCAGAACTTTGACAAATGGATGGCTAAATGTGTTTCCTGTAAAGCCTGCTCCGTTAAATGTCCCTGCGGCGTACCGGCCGATGAGCTGATTATCCGCGGCCGCCAGGCGGCCGTACAGGCCCGTGGCCTGCATCCGGTAAAGAAGCAGGTATTCCGGTTATTAAAAAACCGGGTGATGTTTGACTTCGCCCTGCGAATGGCCGGTATTTTCGGCCCTTTAAGCTTCAAAAAACTGCCCCGCCCGATGGCGGCGGTAGCCCGTTTCCCGATGCCGGGCCTTGACAGCCGCCGGGTAACCGCGCCGTTTGCGTCTTCGCCCTTGAGAAGCCAGCATCCGGAAGTGATTAAAGCGGACAAGCCCAAACTGAAAGTTGGCTTCTTTACCGGCTGCACCATTAATTATATCTATACCGATGTCGGCCAGGCAGTTATTGATGTACTCAAAGCCAACAATATTGAAATTGTCATTCCCGCCCTGCAACACTGCTGCGGCACACCCATCTATATGTCCGGCGATGTCGACTCTGCCCGGCTTTTGGCCAGGCACAACATCGAAGTATTCGAAAAATATGATGTTGATTATATTGTTGCCGCCTGCGGCTCATGCACCGAGGCCTGGAAAATCGAATTTGTCGAAATGTTTCATGATGAACCGGCTATGAAAGCCCGGGCCGAGAAACTGGCGAAAAAGACTTATGAAATCAGCGAGTTTTTGGTGAAAGTGGTTAAAATCGATAAAAGTAAACTGGGTCCGGTCAATGCTACCGTTACCATGCATGATCCCTGTCATATGGCCCGTGGTATCAAAGTAACCGCCGAACCGCGTGAACTACTGAAATCCATTCCCGGCCTGACTTTTGTGGAGATGAAGGAAGCCGACCGCTGCTGCGGCTCAGGCGGCTCGTTCAGCTTGGCCAACTATGAAATCTCCCGTAAAATAAATGACCGCAAAATTGCCAATATCGCTGCCGCTAAAGCCGATACCGTGGCCACCAGCTGCGGTACCTGCCGGATGCATATCACCGACGGTCTTGTGCAGAATAACATGGACCAGGAAGTAGTCCATGTT
>JAEZQV010000310.1 GCA_023441125.1 Bacillota bacterium | reverse complement strand
ATGACGCCTGTAATGGCTGAGGCTGCCGCCACGGCCGGGCTGCCAAGATAAATGTCGGCCTGATAGCTGCCCATCCGTCCCTGGAAATTCCGGTTGGCCGTCGACAGGGTAACTTCGCCGTCGGCCATAACGCCGCCGTCTCCCGAGCAGGCGCCGCAGCCAGGGTTCATAAGGAGTGCGCCGCTTTCCACAAAGGTTGTGAAAATACCGTCACGAATGATTTGTTCCAGAACATTTTTCGAAGCCGGCGTTACAATCATTCTTACGCCGGGAGCCAGTTTATGCCCCTTGAGAATGGAGGCTGCCAAGGCCAGATCGTCGTAGTTGGCGTTAGCGCAGGAACCGATAAACACCTGGTCAACCTTGGTACCGGCCACGGCCGCAAGCGGTTTGACATTGTCCACTACGTGCGGGCAGGCAATCTGCGGTTCCAGAGTGGTTGCATCAATCGTTACCGTTTGGACATAGGTGGCGTCAGGGTCAGGGAAGATCTCCTCATAATCGGTTGGTTTGACGCCCCGTTCGGCCAGATAGGCCCGGGTTACCTCATCGGGTGGTACATAAGCAAATTTTGTGCCCATTTCCATCGATAAGTTACACAGGGTAATACGTTCGGCGATGGACAGACCTTTTACATAACTGCCGTGGAATTCAATAGCTTTATACGTAGCGCCATCCGCTGTCAGTTTGCCGATTAAGTACAGCATGATATCTTTTGCTGTTGTGCCATGTTTGAGCGGCCCGTTAATAACCACTTTGATCGTTTCCGGTACTTTCATCCACAAATAACCGGAAATCCAGGCAGCTGTTACTTCACTGAAGCCAACGCCGGTGCCGGCAGCGCCGAAGGCCCCGTAAATTGTTGAATGGGAATCCGTGCCGATGAGCACCATTCCTGGCAGGACATGGCCGTTTTCCATTAAAACCACATGGGCGATACCGGCATTCACGTCGTAGAACTTTTTAATGCCCTTGGCCCTGGCAAATTCCCGGCATAACTTATGATCGGCAGCCGTTTTGGCTGTTCTTGCCGGTGAATTATGATCCATTACCATGGCAATCCTATTAACGTCATACAGTTTATCGGTGCCAAGCTTCTCCAGTGTTTTAATGCAACGCCAGCTGGCGGCATGGCTCATAATCAGGTGAGGATACACATCAATTACCTGGCCGGCGCTTGCCTCAGGGATACCGGCGGCCTTAGCCATAACTTTTTCTGCAAATGTTTTACCCATATTACTTTACCTCCCCGCCTGCAAGTACGTATTTTGCTACATAAGGCATCAGACCGCCGGCGTCCAGAATGCGGCGCAGGCTTTCCGGATAAGGGGGGAAATGAAATACCTTATCCCCAACCGTTATCGTGCCGGCCTCGGTATCGATGCAAGCTTCGCCGCCGTCCTGGATGGCTTCGGCTGCTTCAGGACTCTCAATGGCCAGCAAGCCGGTATTAATGGTGTTCCGGAAAAAAGTCCGGGCAAAGGATTTGGCAATGACCGCCTTGATTCCTACCCCCAGCAGGCAGGATGCCGCCTGCTCCCGCGCACTGCCACAGCCGAAATTGACACCGGCCACCACTACCTTGGAGTTGCGCAGCCGTTGCTGCACCTCAGGTCCTAATGGTTCAAAAGCGTGTTCCGCCAATTCCTGGGGATCGATACTGACCAAGTAACGACCAGGCATTATAATGTCTGTATTCACGCTATCACCAAACTTAATACAATTACCGCAAATCATAATCAAGCCTCCTGTTCCGTAGTTAAGACCTGCGGTCATACTTGTTGCATAGTTGCTACAACGTTGTGCCCGGTCTCATTCTTTTACAATTCATAGACTAAGTATCTTGGTTCATTACCAGCTTGCTTTAAAAAAAGCAAGCTGGTAACTCATAGGTTAAGCAGGTAGCTGTGTTATCGGCAATGGCAAAGGTATCGGCAATCACAGCCTGCGTCCCATCGGCAAACGTTACCTCCATACGCAAGCCAACTACGGCGCCGGCCTGTATAGAATTGGTTTCTTCCCCCGGCAGACAATAATCACCGCGCGTCTCCAAATCGGTATGGTGAATCACATCGATGCGCCACGGCAGGTTGTTGCCGGTTAACTGCCGGGCGGCGGCGTCCCGCAGTTGACTTGCCGTTACCCCGGCCTTCAGCTGCTCTACGGCTGCCTGATAAGCACTTTTAATCATCGGCGCCCAGGCCGGCGCAGCCTTTTTAAATATTACCCGCGCGGCAATTGTCCAGTAGCCGCGGAATTCGGCCAACACCTCAGTGGTATCGGCTTCAGGACCTGCCGGATGACAAAGGACCACGACATCTTCCACGCCGGCCATGCGGGCTACAAATTCGGCTTTGCCGGCCCGTTCCGGATTGCTCAAAGCACGGTCCAAGCCGGCGGCAAGCGCTTTAGCGCTAATGGCGGCACTGCCCTGGAGCAATGTAAGCTCGCTATTCGAGGGCTGCTCCCGCTCCAGCTGCACAATCTGGCCTAAATCCCGTAGTTGCCAGCCAGCCAGCTTGGCCCGCAAGTCATCGACAACGCCGGCAGGCCACCAGTCCATTTCCGCCAGGCCGACAATACCCGGCGCTGTACCCTCCAGAAACTTGCTAACCATCCCGGCTATATCCGGATTGCTCCGCAAATCTTTCAGATTGGAAATAGCCTTCATCCAGGTGTGAACCCGGCTGGACAGCTTGGTCAGTAATGCCGGTTCGCCTTTGGCAGGCACCATTAGTACGCCCTCGTTCCAATAGATACAATTGTTGGACAAATATGTGATATCACCAGAACGGTACACATCGCCGTAAATGAGGGCTGCGGCAATCCCTTGCTGCTGCAATTTCTGCTGTAATTTGCTTACCCGGCCGGCTAATTCCTCAGCGGGAATCTCCTGCGGATCAAGCACTACCAAACCTCGTTTCATTGCGCAGACCTCCTTGCGGCTTCAGTACACGGAGCGGAAAATAAAATTCTCTCCGTAGTGGTAAGTAATTCGCAGCCGTCCTTTTTAACAACAACCGGATCGCCGAGAACATGATAGCCGGCAATCGGCGTGTAGGTATTCGGATGCACAATAATAACTGCATTTTCCTCCAGCACGGTCTGATCGCCCTCAAGAATGCTCGGAATTTCGTCCGGATGCAGGCCATGACCGTGGCCCCGGACCCGGGTATACTGACTCGTGCAATATTCGCCATAGCCATATTTCCGGAAAACATCATTCTCGGCACAAGCGACATCATGGGCGGTAACGCCGGCCTTAACCGCGGCAATACCGGCGGCGGTAGCTTCATTAAACAGTTCAAAGGACTTCATTTGCGCCTCACTGGGCTCGCCGACCACAGCCGTCCGGCAAAGCTGGGCATAATAGCCGTTAAGCTGTGGCGTCAGCTCGGTACGGACCATATCGCCAATTTGCAGACGGCGGTTGACAGGGGGAGTCATCCCCATAACTTCAGCGCCGCCGGAAGCAATCAGCATAAAATTGTCCTCAGCGCCCAGGCGTTTTACTTCCGCCTCCACAGCGGCAATAATCTCAAAATCCACCGCCCCCGGTTTCAAGGCACCGACAAAAGCCTGCCAGCCTGCTGAACATACCAGCCCGGCCCGGCGAATTTGCTCCAGTTCCCAGTTGCTTTTCACCAACCGGACCTGGTTCATTAGTTTGGTTGCTGAAACAATCTCCGTAGTTGGCAAAGCCTTCCGGATGGCCTCCAGTAAAAGTCTTGGCATCAACTCCAGGTGGGCGATACCCAGTTTTTTCGGTATGCCGCCCTCTTTCAGTCTCCCGACTAACTCACCGCAGCTGGGAAAATCCATGAGACGTACATCGGTGATCCAGCCATAGGCTTTAATGGCCTGCTGGTCTTCACCCGAATACGCAAAAGCAGCCGGTTCACCAACCGCCGGTAAATAGGCCAGAGCAAAGCTGCTGTGCAGCGCAACCCCGGTCAGATATCTGACATTCTCCCGTCGCCAGCCCGGCGCAAAGGCAAGCAGTCCTTCCAGTTCTGCTTTGGCCATAGCTTGGCGTATTCGGGTTATCCGCCAGTATAGTTCTTCATTCATTCTTGTTTCCTCCCATCATCATAACAACCCGAACATATTCTTCATCGCAAGAAGACGCGTTTACCAGTTGCCACAGTTTTTTGATATCATTGTGATAATTCCTGATGGATTTGTTCCAGTGACATATTCCGCAGTTCGCGTGTTGCCGTAAGGGCGATAAGCGAACCAAGTAAGGTGGGCACCCCGAGTACAACAAAAAACATGTAAGCCGGTATATCTGTCTGGACAATTACGCCCAGAACATATGGAGCGACAATACCGCCGCAGCGTTGCCAGAAAGCGGCCCAACCGGTGCCTGTTGCCCGGACGGCCGTGGGATACAGCGAGCTGGTATAGGCAAAGATTACGCCGGCAGCGCCGAATCCCGTGCAGGATGTAATTACTCCCAGCAAAACCATAACCGTGGCATTGGGGGACATGCCCCACAAAAGCAGGGAAATACCGCTGATCAGGAAAAAGGATATCAGGGTTCGGCGGTAACCAATTTTATCAATAAAGGTCCCGGCCATTACCGCACCGATAGCACCGGCACCGGTAATAACAGCACTGTAGGACAGGCTTTTTACAAAGCCGAAGCCCATCTTCAGAAAGATTGACGGCAGCCAGGCACCTAGGCCGTAGAAAACAAAGCCGCAGATGAAGAGCATGACCCAAATTGCAAAGGTTAATTTGCCGTATTTTCCCTTGAAAATTTGACTGATCGGTACTCGTTTATCAGGCACAGCCGCTTTAACGCCAGTCGAAGCTGACGCCGGCACTTGCTCGGCCGGAATGGTAGACAGCCTGTCCGCAATGCGTTCTGCTTCGTCCAATTTGCCATTGCCAACGAGAAAACGTACACTTTCCGGAACAATTGCCCACATAGGCAGCAGCAGGAGAGCAGGCAAAAAGCCGGCGATAAACATGGACTGCCAGCCAAAGGCGGGGACCAGCACCATTCCCAGCAAGGCCGAGGCCATACTACCGCTTGTCCAGAAGAAGTTCGCCGAAGTTACTGCTCTGCCCCGGTACTTGGTCGGCATAAACTCGCTAACATAAATAAGCGTTACCGGCACTTCCGCGCCTAAACCGACACCCTGCAGCGCCCGGAACCAAACCAGTTGTTCATAACTGGTCGCAAAAGCACACAACAGACTGAAAATGCTGTAGATAATAATTGAAAGCAGCAAGCCCCGCTTCCGGCCGATCCGGTCTACTACCGGTCCGATAACAAGAGTGCCTATAAGCATTCCGTAGAATACGCTGGACGCCAGGAGTCCTGCCTGATGGGGTTGCAGGTGAAATGTGGCAATGATTCCCGCAATGGTAACTCCAAGCATATTAATTCCGTACCCATCAAATAAATGTCCGGAAATAACTGTGGAATATAACCCGACGTGACGTTTGGTGAGTGCAGACCGTTCTATCCGCTGATAGATAACATCTTCACGACTCATTGTTTACCCCCATGGAATTTTTCTTATGTAAGCTTTTCCAACTACTTACATATCCTTTTTTGTATTTCTATTTTGTCATTGAGCACTCAGCTCAGCAATTTGTAAATTAACGGTAATTCCAATCGTTAATTTATTGACAATCCCCCTCTCCGGATATATAATTCATAGTAGATAGTAGTAAAATGGGACTAAGATCAAATATTTTTCTATATTTCACCACCTTATTTCCCACCGTTTTCATTTAAACGGAGGTTTGTTTGCTTATGTCAATAAGACGTGTCCAGGCAGCGATAATTATGCTGACACCATTTTTATCGCCTTGGCTGAACACAGTCCGACACACAGGCCACAGCCCACACAAGCAGTGGGATTTACCGAGCATTTTTTGTCGACACCATTAAATTCTATGGCATCACAGGTGGGTAGTTTTTCGCAAATGCGGCAGCCAATGCATTTTTCCGGGACAATATGCGCATGGACATTGCTATGCGCCATAGCGCCAGGTGCGGTAACATTCTTTAGTGCGATTCCCTGCATATCGCTGATTTGACGGTAGCCGGCCTCATCCATGAAACGGTGTAAGCCATCTGTCAAATCTTTTACCAGTTCAAAACCTTTAAACATAACGGCTGTGCAAACCTGTACCGCTGCGGATCCATACATGATGCTTTCTACAATGTGTTCCCATTTGCCAATGCCGCCGCCACCAATAATAGGGTTGGGGAAAGCACGGGCAACGTCTGCCACAAACCGGTTACTGATCAATCTGGACCAGGGACCGCTTGATCCGCCAAAATTGCCGGTGGAGGAGCCAGGATAAAGAAAAGCGCCGCCATTGTAAATGTCCAGACCAGGTGCTGCCCTAAAGCCGGCATGTACATTCAGTATATCAATACCGGCGCCTACACAGGCCTCAGCCACGCGCATTATAGCGCCGCCTTCTGTCGATAGCTTAGCAATGACAGGGATGGTGACCGCTGCTTTTACGATTCTGCCGATGATTGCCGTTGAGTCAGGATTGGCACCTAAATTGGCGCCCAACGCCGGTGCCTTACTGTTGGCAAGCTGCAGGTTGGGACAGTTTAGGTTCAGTTCAATCGCATCGGCTCCGGCCTCTTCCATCATTTTCGCCATAGACCCCCAGGTAGAAGGATCTGTGGACAGACCTGACATATTAACCAGCACAGTCAAACCGGTTTGTTCTTTTGCCTGTCTGATTAACTCCAGGGCCTCATCGACACCCAGTCGCGGATCACCGGTTACAATCATACCCACGTTTTTTTCAACATACCAGCGCGGACGGGATTTAAACTCTTGCTTGAGCATGGCATGTTTCAAACTAACACCGGCAGCGCCGCATTCTTCGGCTCTCTTTAAGCGATCAAGATTCGCAGTCAAAGGTCCGGAAGCAATAATAACAGGGTTTTTTAGCTTAAGTCCGTTTAAAGAAACTTGCGTATCAGCCATAACATCGTCTCCTTCTACAAATATGACATGGACAATTCTGTTATTTTTGCCAGCTTGGTCGCCCACGAATATCCACAGCCTCACCCCCCTCTGCTTCATTGGTGTGATACCGTTTAGCCAGTAACAAAAGTATTCTATTTGCAGTGATCCAGCGAGCGCTTTAGGGCGTTTTTTTTATGGGTAAAGCCTGACAGCCACAGCTGATAAGCATTGATTTCTCAGATCACGTTTTTAAACACTGGCAAAGGAAATTTCACTGGCGGAGGAAACCAGAATCTGAATAAGCTCCTCCATTTCTTTATTTCTAATCTTTTCCGGTACAGTAGAAATACTGAGCGATGCCATGGTCTGACCGGTGATATCCAACAACGGGATGGCAATAGCAGCGCAGCCCGGGAACCGTTCTTCGATACTCGCCGCATAGCCTTTGCTCCGAATCTGTTCCATCTCATTCAGTATAGTAGGCACCTGTACTTCAGAAATTACACCGGCGGCTATATATTTGTCGATTATCCGTTTGATCTCGGAATTACTCAGACCCGCAGCGAATACTTTCCCGGAGGCGCCTTTGAGTAAATGTCCCCGGTCACCAATGCGGATATTGCCAGGGAGAAGATGCTCGCCTTCTACTTTATAAACGCAAATACGCTCGGTACCGCAAATGACATTGAGTGAAACGGTTTCCTTGGTTTTTTCCGAAATCGTACGCATTACCGGGATCGCAACATCCAGAAGTTTCTTTTGTCCCAGTCCCTTTAACCCCAGCGATAGCAGTTTCGGTGTCAGGACATACCCTTTGCCCGGGAAGGAGGTAACCACCTCTTCTTCCGCCAATATTGCCAGGATACGGTGTACGGTGCTCTTCGGCAGGCCGGTGCGCTGACTTAAGGCGATAATGGTATTGTTACCTTGATCTGCTGCCATATTTTCCAATATTTTAAATGCTTTACCAATCATTTTATTGTCCTCTTTCCCGTGAAACGGGACTTTCGTTTCGTATTTTGGGATATTATACTTTTATTCTATATATTTATCCTAAAATAGTCAATTGTTTTTTCTCTTTTCAGATTATTTATTTTGGAAAATAAACTCAGTCAAACAACCCCGGAGCGTATCGGCGAGCATCCACTTCCATAAATTTTGCCCGCTGAAATCGCTCTTTTAATTTATAAGGCACTGTACAGTCAAAAATAGTTTTGCAGGAGATCCCCTCATCCCGGATAGATGCGCTAAAATCAGGCGATTGCGAGGGGTCCAACGGATGACAGCGTACACCGGGAATGAATATTGTACTGACATCTCCCTGATAACGGGTATTCAACGCCCATAAGACATCATTGCTGTCAAACGGATCAACATCTTCATCAACCAATATGACATGCTTTAATTCGGAAAACGCCGCAAAAGCCAGCAGAGCAGCCTGCCGCTGACGCCCCTCATCACTCAGGGCAGCTTTTTTAAATTGCATAACGGCCATATATTTGCCGCCCCCGGCCGAATGAGCATATACATTCAGCAATTTGCCCGGCATAGCCCGTTCCACCATGAGCAATATGCTGGCTTCGGTCGGTATACCTGCCAAATTTACATGTTCTTCACTTGGTCCGATAACAGTTTGCAAAATCGGGTTACGCCGGTGAGTCACCGCCTTAACTTTAACAACCGGCAAGGCTGCATTCGCAGGTCCTGTATAACCGGGAAACTCAGGCATAGCTTTGCCGGTTTTGGTATTGTGATCCTCGCTGACCCGGACATGCGGCAATAATTCGCCTTCGATAACAAATTCGGCATTGGCTATGGCTTTTTCCCTGATCGTCACACAATCTGTCAATTCTACAGCCCGTTTTCGTATACTGCCGGCAATCGACAATTCATTGTATCCCAGGTGTGTAGTCGGAGGTTCAAAACAGGCGCTAATCTCAATAGCCGGATCAACTCCAATACTAATGGAAATTGGCAGAGGCTTGCCC
>JAEZQV010000258.1 GCA_023441125.1 Bacillota bacterium | reverse complement strand
CCTGTCTATTGTCCAAAAGTACTATTCGGTTTCTTCCGGCGCGCATTTCCGCTGCGGGAAAGCTGTATAGGCAAAGACGGCAACGGACCGGCTACTGTTGGTACTTACAGATAACAAAACAGTCCTTGGAGACAGTGTTCCGCCGCCAAGGAAAGGAGTATAATTAACACCACAAACCGGATAGATGAATATGGGCTGATTAGGAAAACTGAAGGCCAGGATTGTTCTTAGGGACACCTGGCCTTTATTGTTTTTAGAGCCATGCCCCGTTATTACCAAGGCCAAAGCGAGGTGCTGAAAAACTGCAACCCGCTTCGCCTGACCAAGGCGGCAAGGAATGATTGTTAGTACTTTTGGAGAGCAAAATAGTACTTTAGGACAGTATTTTGGTTAAAAGTAAAGAACTATAATCGATAATGATAATCAATCCAATTGTTTGGCTTTTCAGACCTAAGCAGGATTTGCTGCGTACCGCCAACAGATTGATGTAGCGGATAACAAAAAGGAATGGTGATGATGGAGTGAAAAAAGTACAAGCGCTGGTAGTTTCTTCTGTATTGCTGCTTGCCGCTAATACACAGCCGGCTTGGGCGGCAGAAGAGGAAAAAGTAACGTTTCCGCTGGAGGAGGTCGTTGTGACCGCGCCGGCGGTCAGTGAGCCGTTGACGGTAGCAACCGATCCCAAGGCCCCCAGACAGCCTGTTCCGGCCGCTGACGGCGGCGGCTATTTAAAAAACATTCCCGGCTTCTCTGTAGTGCGGCAAGGCGGGACAGGCAGCGATCCGGTCTTTAGAGGGCTGGGAGGAACCCGGCTGAATATTTTATTGGACGGCACCTATCAACTAGGCGCCTGCCCGGGCCGGATGGATCCCACCACGGCCTATGTGTTCCCGGAATCATACAGTAAAATTACTGTTTTAAAAGGTCCGGAAACCGTAAAATACGGCGGCGGCAATGTGGCCGGCACGGTCTTGTTTGAACAGACAACTGAACGTTTTGACAAGCCGGGCGTCAGGGTCAACAGCAGTGTGCTGGCCGGCAGCAGCGGCCGCGATGACGAATTGCTGGACATTACCGCCGGTGATGCCAAAGGCTATGTACGGATTATCAAAACCCGGTCCAATGCCGACGATTATACGGACGGCAACGGCACTAAAGTCCATTCGTTCTATACCCGCAACAGCCTGACCGGTATTGTCGGCTGGACGCCCGACGCCGACACCCTGTACGAATTTACCGCCGGCAGCAGCGATGCCGAGGCGGCCTATGCCGGCCGGATGATGGACGGTGCGAAATTCGACCGCAATGATTACAGCTTCAAATTCAATAAGAAAAATCTGTCGCCGGTGATTAGCAACCTTGAATTTAAAGCCTATCATTCTTATGTTGATCACGTGATGGATGACTATTCGCTGCGGCCTGGCGGCATGATGCCTATGGCTATGGAAGTTGACCGGACAACCAACGGCGGGCGGTTGGCGGCAGATTTAGTCCTGGACAAATTCACGACGGCAACAGTCGGGCTGGATTATCAAAAAAATGAGCACGCCGGGCGAATGGCCATGGGAATGATGGGCAATCCCCCCGTTTATGCCACCGGCATGGCTCGGGACCTGACTTTTACCAATTATGGCTTATTCAGCGAGTTTACACGTCAATTGGCTGCTAACAGCCGGCTGCTGGCCGGACTAAGAACCGACAGCCTGGACGTGAGAAATGAGAGTTCTGGCGTGGAAGCTCATGACCGGACCTACGGCGCATTTCTGCGCTATGAACACGATTATGCCAAGGCGCCGGTTACCGCCTATATTGGTATAGGACATGCGCAGCGTCCGGCCGATTATTGGGAACGCAGAACCAATTTCGCTCTTAAACCGGAGAAAAACACGCAGTTCGACACCGGCTTACTTTTTAATGCCGGCAAGTTGAAAACCAGCCTGTCTGTATTCTACGCGGATGTCGCAGATTTTATCTTATTTAAAAATCAAGGTGCCACCGCAGAAAACGTGGATGCCACCCTCTACGGCGGTGAAATCGATGCGGCGTACGCCTTGAATGACAACTGGACAGCCACCGCAACCCTGGCTTACGTTCGCGGCAATAATGATGCCGATAACAAACCGTTGGCTCAGATTCCGCCGCTGGAGGGGACACTGGGGTTGAAATACCGGCGCGACAAAGTGGAAGCCGGGCTGCTGTGGCGCGGCGTCCAGGCGCAAACCCGCTATGACCTAAATAGCGGCAGCGAGATTGGCTACGATCTGGGAAGAAGCAGCGGTTTCGGCATTCTCTCCGCCAGTATGGCTTACAAGGCTACCAAACAGTTTACAGTAGCGGCCGGGGTGGACAATATCTTTGACAAAAATTACGCCGAATTTATCAGCCGTGCCGGCGTGGCCATCCCGTCACTGGGCATCGCCAACTCTTTCCGTGTAAACGAACCGGGCCGGACCATTTGGTTAAAGACGACCTACCATTACTAAGCAGCTTAACAAATGCAATGATTCCAGCTTCGTCATGCCGTTCCCTGCTCTGCGCCGGCGGCAGCCTGCCGGATTGCCGCCATAATATTTGCTTTGAAAACAGCCAGACTGCCCTGCTGCACCTCAATCGGCACCCGGGAGCATTCAAAAAACTCCAGCAGCTGTTCATCGCTGATCTCGCCCACCCCGGTATCGGTAAATAGTATCCGGTCATAACAGGCAAAGCTCTGACG
>JAEZQV010000233.1 GCA_023441125.1 Bacillota bacterium | reverse complement strand
CCGCCAAGTCTGTTTTCCCGGCCGTTGTTTTGCACATTTCCGCGGAATCCTCCCGCCAACTGCCGGCTGCCTGCGGCGCCAGCAGCCGGTTTAAGACAAAGCCGCTGACGGTAACCAGAGTACTCAGGCCAACATTAATGGCAATAAACGCCGCCCCCAGCTGCCAACCCAGCGAGGAAATCAGAATCGGGCTGAAGTAAAACGCAGTAAAGTAAATACCTGTCGGCAGCGACCCCATCAGATATACAGCCAGCAGGGTATTTTTGCCGACAGCGCCGCTTTTGCCGAATTCGGCCAGCATGGCATTGGCCGCAAACCGGTTTAACAGGCACAGGATAAAAAAGGGTCCTAAGGCAGCCGGCAGTTTGCCTAACGCGGTAAAGGGCCGCGTGACGCTGCTGAAAAAGGTAAAAAATTTACCGGTTCTCAGCACAACGCCGCAATAACAGCCGAGGAACATGGCCGGCAAGGCTATCTTCCACATGGTTAAAACATCATTTAAGGCTAATGACAGGTCCACGTTTATTTCCCTGTCAGCACAAACCGGAATATATAGGCCTGCTCATAGATGGACTGCATTCTGTCGGCAATGCACAAAAAGCCGTCTTCCTCACGGGACAAATCAACAAAACCCTGGCGGCGGCGGCGCTGAATCTCAACCGTAAAGCCCTCGGCCGCAAACGTTTCGGCAATATAGTCCAGCGTATGGGCATTGGACTCTACCAGGCTGTTCCGGTTAATCCATTCGGTAAAATGCGCCAGGCTGGGATTGCCGTTCATGTCCGAGTAAGTGGCGTAGTACACACCGCCTGGTTTTAGCAGCTGTTTTATTTTCCAGGCGTGGGTTTGCAGGTCTTTAATCAAATAAATGACGGCCTGACTGACGACCAGATCAAAACGACTGACAAACTGCTCCGGCGTCGTGGTCGCCAGATAGGTCAGCGGCAGGTCCCCTTTGCGGGCATTGGCCACCGCAATGGATTCCTGGGCCAGGTCGATACCCATGCCTTCTTTAAACGGCTTGGCCTTATATAAGTGCCGTAAAAAGCCCCCCTGATTGCAGCCAAAGTCCAGTACCGTCATGCCGGTAAGATCCTGTTCCTGAATTAAGCCAATCACCTCCTGCCAGCCGCTTAAATGACTATTTTCCATTTGCTGCTCGCCTTCGGCGCGGTTTTGCCACCATACATCATAAAGCTTGTCTGTTTGTACCATGTTTTTCTCCCCCATTTATGTATAATCAACTGGTTACTGCCATTGTAAATCGCCTGTCAGCACATGGAGCTCGGTAGGATGGATGCGGAAGTTCTGCAGGTTCTTTTTGTACGCATCCACCTGTACATAATAATTCAGGAAAACGGCGGGAATTTCCTGGTCGATAATCTCCTGCACCCGGTAATACGCCGCCTGGCGTTTGGCCTGATCCGGCTCTGTCAACGCACCTTCCAGCAGGGTATCCATTTCCTTATTTGCATAATTCGGCCGGTATTTTGACTTGCTGGTGGAGCGGAAGTCCTCAAAGGCAATAGAAGGATCGGGCGTAAAGGCCAGGCCGCGGGCCACCAGCGTCATGTCAAAGTTCTTGGACACCATACCTTTTTCCAAAACACCCATTTCAGCCACCTGGATATTGAGCTTAATACCAACAGCCGCCAGTTCGGCCTGGATGACCTGCGCCACATTGGGCAGCTCGGCGCGGGTGCTGTAGGTAAGCAGGGTAAACACCAGCTTCTTGCCCTGCTTTTCCCGCACACCGCTGCCATTATCCACCCAACCGGCCTTATCCAGAAGTTCTTTGGCCTTGTTGACCGAATGCTCACCGGCTTTGATGGCCGGATTACCCCAGGGTAAGTTGGCGGGAAACATGCCTGCTGCCGTTTTGCCGTAGCCCTCCAGGACGTCTTTGACGATAGCCTCCTTATCCAGCGCATAGTTTATCGCCTGACGCACATCACGGTCGGCCAGACCGTCCCGCTCGGTGTTAAAATAGAGTACCCGGACCCGACCTACAGGATTGACATCCAGCTTGTAGTTACCATTCCCCTGGAGCAGCTTGGCGTTAGACGCAAGGACATTCCGGATTAGATCAACTTCACCGGACTGCAGGGCCATAAACCGGGTCTGGGCATCCGGATAGTGGCGGTTAATAACTTGCTTAATCTGCGGCGCCCCCTGCCAGTAATCGGCAAACCCCTCGGTAATAATGCTCTTGTCCTGGGCTACCTGCACGAACTTATATGGTCCGGTGCCGATCAGACTGGTAAAAACACCGTCCACCATGGATTTTTCACCGTAAATTGCCGCTTCCGGGGCAGCCAGATAAGCGGGCAACGCTACGGCCGGTGTCCTGGTTCTGATGATTAGTTCGGTATCAGATACAATGTCTATGCTTTGGAGCGGAATGGTTTTAGCGGTTTCAGCAAACCGGTTTACCGCCAGTTTCACACTGGTGGCCGTCATAGGCGAACCGTCATGAAATTTGACATTGGGGCGGAGCCTGAACTTCCAGGCCGTAGAGTCTACCGCCTGCCACTCCAACGCCAGTCCCGGCACAAGCTTGCCGTCGAAATCCACATCCACTAAAGTTTCCATAATACCGCTGCGGACAAGAAAAAATCCCGCTTTTACCGGGTCGGCTATCGGCATCTCAAAATCCCAGCCCACTTTAAGAATTGTGCTGGCCGGGGCGGTGGCGGTCTTGCCGCCGCAGCCTGCCGCTGCGGCTACTGCCAGTATCAGCAGCATTACACATAACTTCTTCATTGTCATCGTGGACAAAATGACTCCTCCTTTTTAGCCAAACAAATGACAGGCAACCTGATGAATCGAACCAATGTTTTTTAAGATCGGCTCCTCAAGCCGGCATTGCTCGCAAAACTCTGGGCACCGGTGGTTAAGAGCGCACCCGCTCAGGTTATCCGCGTAACTAATGGCCGCCTCAGTAAGAAAAACACCGCTATTGCGCTGCCGCCTTCGGGCCGGATCACCGCTTAGCGCGGCCGACAGCAGATAACGGGTATAAGGATGCATCGCATTTGCCAGTTCCCGGGCCGGCAGAACTTCTACTATTCTTCCGCCCAGCATGACGGCGATGCGATCGGCAAGCCGTTTAACCACATTTAAGTCATGGGTGATAAATATATAGGAAATGTGGTGCTCGCCCTGAAGCCGCCTGAGCAAATCCACAATTTGCGCTTTGACGATGCCGTCCAGATTGGACACCGCCTCGTCGCACACCATCAGCGCCGGCTTCAGAGCCAGGGCGCGGGCAATGTTGATGCGCTGCAGCTGACCGCCGCTAAACTGATGGGGATAACGGGTTTTATATTCAGACTTAAGCCCTACCTCGGCAAGCAGCTGATCAAGCTTTTCCTGCTGTTCACGATAGGTGCCTAAACTGTAATTAATGAGCGGTTCGGCAATACTGTCGCCCACCGTTTTAAACGGATTCAGAGCGGCATACGGGTCCTGAAAGACAATTTGCAGCTTCCGCCGCACTTGACGCAGCAGCTCCGGCCCGGCAGCGTCCAGCTCTATCCCGTCAAACTGAACCTGTCCGCTTGTCGGTTTCTCCAGGCCCAGGAGGCAGCGCGCCAGGGTACTTTTGCCGCAGCCGCTCTCGCCGACAATCCCCAGTGTCTCCTGGCGGCCAACATGCAGGGACACGTTCTCCACCGCCGGCAGGACTTTTTTCCTGGCAAAAAAAGCTTCCCGGACGATATAATGTTTCCTTAGATTAGTTACCGCCAATAACGGCTGCTTCATATCTCAACCTCCTGCCATCGCCCCTGTACGGTTACAGGGACTTTAACAGCTGTTTGGTATAGGGATGCACAGGATTTTGAAAGACTTCACGGACCGGACCAAATTCGACAATTTTACCCTGCTGCATAACGGCCACTTCATCGGCAATCTCCGCCACCACCGCCAGGTCATGGGTGATAAACAGCATCCCGGCGCCGTATTGTTCTTTGAGTTCCATTAATTCATCAAGAATATGGGTTTGCGTAGTAATATCCAGCGAAGAAGTGGGTTCATCGGCGATCAGGTAGCGGGGTTTTAGCAGGAGGGCCATCGCGATCATGACCCGCTGGCGCATCCCGCCGCTCAATTCAAAGGGATAGCGGTTGAAAAGCTTTACCGGTCCCGGCAGGCGGACACGCCGCAATGCATCCAGCGCTATTTCCCTGGCTTCAGCAGCAGTTAGCCGGCGATGGGACAATACCGTTTCCACAAGCTGGATACCGATGGTCAGAGATGGATGTAACGCGTATCGCGAATTCTGAAAAATAATCGCCAGGTCTTGTCCGCGCAGTTGACGCAATTCCTGCGGTGCCATGGTTAATAGCTCACGCC
>JAEZQV010000203.1 GCA_023441125.1 Bacillota bacterium | reverse complement strand
GGTGCCCCATGGAATAATACAGTGCCCGGTGTGTGGCCCGTTCCAGTCCTCGTGTGGTAATATGACTTCTCATAAATCGTGCTGCTCCTTCCATTTGCCTTTGCAAAAAACCTACGCACAGGCCTGTTGTAAGTTCAAGTTTAGTTCGTGGGATATATATTCCCAGGTAACCGGCTTTTTGCCTTCTGAATTTTTTGACATCTTCATTAGGATTCTTGACATCATGAACGGCAAATAAAAAAAGGCGCCGCAGCACAGGTTTTCAAACCTATGAGCGGCACCCGCTTCCCGCTAAATTATCTATTATTTCTCCTGGTTAACCAGCTTGAGAGCCGCCGCCGCACTGCGGCCCTGCGCCTTATAACCGCCAATTTGGCCTATAAACTGGGGTGTCAGGCCAATATGGCCCATCACCAAAATACCGGCTTGCTGGATAGCCTGAATCTGTTCAATAATCCGGGCCTGTTTACCGGTATGAAACACAGTATAACGCACAAAACTCTTCAAGCAGGCGCGCGGCCCGCACGGGATTAAAGACACCGCACCCGCAGGGCTTGGCAAGTTCAACGCCGGCTTCGGCCGGTGTCAGCTCCCCTTTTTTTACCTTGCGGATAATCCGGCGTACCAGACCTTGCGCCACCTGCGCATGGCCGCACATTGTAGTAACTTGCGCTATGTCGCTGTCAGGCAGCTTCTCGGTCCTGCCAAGTACTCCCAGCGAATGCTCCACGGCATGCGGCTGAATGCCGGCGTGAGCGCAGCAGGCAAATAGTTTTTCGAACAGCCCGGATACCGTGATCGACATGCCGTAGTCGGCTTCTTTAAGCTCTTGTAATACGGCGGCGACCTCCTCCTGATCGGTAAAGACCGCATGGGTTATGGTAGCCAAATGGGCATACATGTCCTCATATTCAATTTTAAACTGATTCCCTCTCTTTCCGTCCCCAAGGTTGACGGCCTTATGCTTTTGGGCAGTGGCTAAAAAGCCCTGCAGCTTGAGTGTGGCGCCTTCATGATTAAAGCCGCGGGCCGGCATGGAATGCATGGCGAAATCCTGGGACAGGCTTGCCTGGGTGCCGATGCGATGAAGAGTATGGGTCATGCTTTACACCTCCCTGGCCAACGGTCTGCCGAGGCCGGTATTCAGTTTGCCGTTAGGCCGCGCTGTCCAGTTAAGCTCCTGGAGGATAGCGGTGGCCGGATAGGATAAGTCTGCATTAACCAGCGTGATCAGATCCACGCTGAAGACACAGTCCACGCCAGGGGCGACATTGCGAATGGTAGCCAGTACTTCCGCCGCTTTGCCTACCGGCACAATCATTTCGATGATGGCCGATAATACCTTTTCATTTCTGACATCAGCCCGGAATACGCCGGTATGCGGGTCGGCCATCACCTGAGTGCACGGGTTGGCCGGCTCAAATTCCACACCCAGTTTGGCGAGCGCCATCGCTACTTTTTCCACATCATAGAATCTTGTACCAACAGCCGGCCGGCCCATCTCGCAGGAAATTCCCACAAACCCTGGCTTAATCCGGCCGGTAACCTCGTTCGTTTTCATTTCCTCCGTACCGCGGCCGGGAACATTGGTTTTGGGATGAACCATCATCGGATCACTGAACTGGACGCGCAGGACACGGGGCCAATCATATTCCGGCCTGTACAGCGCGTCGGCCGAGCAGACTTTGGCGTTATAGCAAACATTGCAATCCACACACTCGTCTTCACAGATTTCATAAAAAATTTTGCCGCTAGCAGGATCACGCTGCCGGGAGGCTATATTGCCCAGGGTGCAATATTCCACACACTGCCCGCAGCCGGCGCATTTCTCCCTGTCGATACGCATGGTAATACCTCCTTATAGTGCCAGTAGATCGGCAAAGCTGAATGTGGCGGAAAAAGGCGCAATATCCGCCATATTGACCTGGCGGAACAGGCAGTTAACCAGTACGCCGCTATCGCGGACTTCACCCACAAACAGCAAACCGCGTATAACCTTGTGCCGGAGCACAATTCGCTTATATACTCCGTTTTGGCAGGTGCTGTGAATTTCATCATTGTCAGCGCCGAATACGTCGCCGGCTGATACCACGGGTATGCCGGCAATGTCAACGCTGTTCATCGCCAGATAACCGGCGTAGCCGGTCTTACAGCCGGCCATATTCCGGGCGGCTACCCTGCCCTGTTCCACAGCGGCCGGCCATGTTGCCGATAAAATATGGCCGCCGCCGAGGAAGTCCGGCACCTCGGCCACATCGCCGGCCGCGTAAATATCGGCCGCAGAGGTCGCCAGCAAAGAACTGGTGACAATACCATGCCGGACTTCAAGGCCGGCCGCCTGCGCCAGGCTGGTGTTCGGCTTTACGCCTACGGCGGCCACCACCAGGTCACAGGCCAGCTCCTGGCCGCTGCTCAGCGCGACGGTGCTGACAGTCTCTGCCGTGGCTCTAAAGGCCGCCACCTGAACGCCTGTCAGTATTTGCACCCCGGCGGCTTCTACCTGACGGCGAATGATGCCGGCCGCTGTTTCATCCAGCTGCCGGGGCAGAATCCGGGGCATTTTTTCTACTACCGTTACGGTAAGACCGCGTTTTTTCAGGGCCAGAGCCGTCTTAATGCCGATAAGGCCGGCGCCGATGACCACGGCTGTCTTGGCCTTGGTCGCCGCGGTCATTATCCGGCGGGCCTGCGCCATTGTCCAGAGGCAGTAAATCCCCGGCAACGACCAGCCGGCGCTAGGCGGCACTACTGGTGTCCCCCCTGTGGCCAGCAGCAGTTTATCATAAGAAAGGAGTTGCCCGGAAGCCAGGGCCAGCGTCTTGTCCTGCAGTTTAATATGGGCGACGGTCTCGCCCATAAGGCAATGAATGCCCTGGCTGGCAAACTCGCCGGCAGTCCGGAGCGTGGCATCTGCCGGCCGGTATTTGCCGCTGACGATATCCGGCAGGTCGATGCGGCTGTAGTACCAGTCGGGTTCATTGGTGATTACCGTGACTTCCCGGCCAAGTTTTTTCAGCGTGGCCGCGGCCATTGTCCCGGCCGCGCCCTGCCCAATGATAATATCCATATCCTCGACCTCCGTCGCTATTTCCCAGCAGCCGCTTCCGCCAAAGTACAGGCGATTTCCCCTAAGCCGGCCAGCGGCAGTACCCGGGCTCCCGTTTTGGCCCACAGTCCGTCGCGCAGCTGTCCGGCCGTCTCACAGTCGGCAAAGACACTCTCCAGCCCCAGCCAGGTGTTGATACCTGTCACAGCAAAGCCAATAGCCGTCGCTAAAACTTTGTTATGGGCAAATTCCGGGAAGATGGCGCCAACCGGCGTCCGGCCCGCAGCCTGAGCCATGCTGATAAACTCGCCGGCATCGTGGCAGGACCCTAAGAACAGCACCGGCGGGGTTCCCGCCGGCAAAATTGCCGCTGCCGGGTAATTGCCGTTATTGTAATCCGGCTGGCAAAGCCCGGCCTTAGCCAGCGCGGTGCCGGCACAGCCGGCGGTGACAACAAGGTAGCCCTGGGCAACCAGGTCTTTGGCCTGTTTGACCAGTTCGCCGTCCTGGGTGTTGGCGATATTGCCGCAGCCGCCCAGATACACCATGCCCTTACCCTTACCTTGCGCCAGTATCGCCAGTAAATGCTGGCTGTTAGCAGCCGTATAGCCGGCATACATTTCGCCTTTAACCGGCGGGATGGTAACCGGCTTACTGCTTCTGGCCCGGCAGGCCCGGACCGCAGCCTGCACCATGGCGGCATAATCAGTTGCCGCCGGCGGCGCGGCCCGACAGGTCTCAATTCCCAGCTGGCCGGCCAGCTTAACGGTTGCCGGCATAACACACTGATTTCCTAAAACGAGCAGATCAACAGCCCCTGTTAGCAGCGGGATTTCCTGCGAATCGTAATTAGTAACAACCGGAACAGCCGCGCCGCTGGTTGCACTGCCGCACAGGCCAACTACATTTACGGGGTCCCCGCTATCGCCGGCTGCCTGTAAAATGCCGGCAACAACAGCGGGCGCAACGTGTCCGTGCAGGACGATATTGGCGGTTCCCGCTTCCAGGACCCCGAGATTAACGCCAACTACGTCCGGCTGGGAAAAACCGGCGGTGTCAGCTTTTAATTGCCGGATACTTTTCAGGGTTGCTGCCGCCTGCTCCCCCAATCCGACCAGCCGGCCGGCATAATCGGCCGGCAACAGCATTTCGTCATCGGCAGTCATTGCCCGCCGCCAGGCATCCGGCTCAGCCGCCACGCCAAATTCGGCTGCCAGCTTTAACAGAGCCACGACGCCGTCATTAACTTTTTTAAGCACCTGCCCGGCTGCCAATTCCTGCTTATTCCTGCCGCAAATGGTCTGCTGCTCCTTGGTGCCGAAAGGGTTTACCCGGCAGGGTCCCTCATGGCACTCGCTGCAGCAGATCGACAGTTTGCCAAACCCGCATTGGGGCTCTATCGCCTCGGCCCGGTCCCAGGCGAGCGGAGTCTGCCGGCGGTAAGCGGCCAGCAGCATTTGATTTACGGCTTCATCGGTTGATTTTTTGCGGACTGCTTGCATGTATTATCGCTCCTTCCGGATAAAATCCAGACTTATAATATCGGACTTCGCTTCGCCGGCCCATTCCCGGGCGAATATTGCCAGTCGGCCCCGTTTCTCACGCAACACGGCCTGATAAGTTTCTTCCCCGCCGTATAGCAGTGCACCGGTCGGACAGCCGGCCACGCAGGCCGGTTCTTCCATATGAGTGCAGGCGTCGCATTTCATGGCCACCTTGTACTCGCTCACCGGTACGACAGCACCCAGCGGGCAGGACATCACACACATCCAGCACCCCCGGCATTTAGCCGCATTCACAAAGGTAACGCCGGTTTCTTCATCCCGCTGCATGGCGCCGGACGGGCAAGCCCGCAGGCAGGTTGCGTCCTCGCAATGGCGGCACTGCAGCGGAAAGCTTTCGCCGGTGCGGCCCCCCACCGCTACGCGCGCTTGTGGCTTAGGCAGTTCTGCCACCGCCCGGAGCAGCGTCCTGCCCACCGAGTCCCGTTCGACCGCGCAACTTAGTTCACAGGACTTGCAGCCCAGGCACCTTTCCCTATCTACCCAAATCCTTTTCATAGTGCTCATCCTTTCTCTTTTACTTCTCTGGGTTTATTACAAAGCAAGTCCCATGCCAATTTTTTGGGTATTGCCAAAATAAAAAAAGAATAAGGTCAATTCCTTATTCTTCGGGCTTTATGAGCAGGTAAACTATTAATTTTAGATACAAGCAGTGAAACATTTTATTCCAAATGTTCAGTTATTTTTGGAACGATTTATTCCAAATTCTTTCATTCTCCGCCATAAGGTGGTACGGCCAATGCCCAGTTCCGCGGCCGCCCGGCCATAATGATACTGTGTCCTGGCCAAAGCCGCCACTATTCGGGCACGATAACTATTGTCCGCCGCCGAGCGCTCCGGCTCGTCTTGCGGGTCTGAGCCGGGGCCGCAAGCAAACTGTGGGCAGACGGCCACTAAATTGCTTTTATTGATTACTTCCCGGCTGGCCAGCACCGCCAGGCGTTCGGCAATATTTCTCAGTTCACGGATGTTCCCCGGCCACGGATACATAGCCAGTATGGCTTCCACGTCCGCCGACAATTCCTTGCAAGGTTTGTTCACCTTCGCACAGTACAGTTTTAAGAAATACTTCATCAGCGGCACAATATCCTCCGACCGTTCAGCCAAGGCCGGAACGGTAACCCGCAGTACATCCAGCCGGTAGTACAAATCCGCCCGGAAAGTCCCTTCCGTCATCAGCTTCTGCAGGTCCTGGTTAGTAGCGGCGATTATCCGCACGTCAATGGGAATGACTTTGCTGTCCCCCAAACGCCGGACTTCCCGTTCCTGCAACACCCGAAGCAGCCTGGCCTGCAGCTTGGGCGAAATATCCGCTATTTCGTCCATAAACAAGGTTCCCCGGTGGGCCTGTTCAAAAAAGCCGGCTTTACCAGCGCGCAGCGCCCCGGTAAAAGCGCCTTCCACATAGCCAAATAATTCACTTTCCAGCAGATCCTCCGGCAGGGCAGCGCAGTTGACAGCGACAAACGGGCCCCGGCTGCGCCGGCTGCTGTTATGGATACTTTGGGCAAACATTTCTTTACCGGTCCCGGTTGGACCGACAATCAACACATTGGCGTCGACCTTGCTAAATTCACGCGCCATCGCGATACTGTCTGTAATGGCCGGGCTTTTTCCCAGAATATTGTTAAAGGTAAATTTAGCCACCAAGCCCCGTTGATGGATCTTCTGACGAATTTGTTCCTCCATGGCCTGAATGGCGCTTACCGGCTGAAAAGTGGCCACCGCGCCCGCAATGCCATTTTCAATGACGATGGGCACACTGTTGATCGCAAACTGCTGGCTGTTAACAGTGTTAACCTCGCTCAGCCTGGCATTGCCGGTGGCAAGAACACTAGCCAGGTTCAATTCCGGGCAAATATCATTTATTGCCAGATTACCAAGGTTATCGGCCAAACTTAGCAGCCGCCGGGCAACCGTATTGGCTAAATTAATATAGCCCGCACCGTCAACAGCAACAACCCCTTCATTAACATAATTTAAAATTGTGCGAAACTGCTCACTCCGTTCCTGCTCCTGCCGCCTTACCTTGCCAACCCGTTTAGCCTCCACGATCGACTGGCGGACAGCTTCCGGGCCGGAGCCAATGAATACCGTATCCAAACCCAGCTGGGCTGCTATTTTGGTTGACATGATGCCGCCGATCACGATACCGATGCCATTTTCTTTTAAACGCCCAATGCAGGCTTCCGCTTCCTCTTCATTATTTACAGTTACCGTCAGCAGTTCCACATTCAGTAATTCCTGCATGCTCTGGGCGCCATAGATCATATCGCCGGCACCGACCAGCGCAAGCTTACGATAACAAAACCTTTTTTGACATTCCAGCACTGCCCGCATTACATCATAGCCGCTGACCATCAGGTCAATAACCGGGATATTGGCTAGCCGTTCTTTTAAAGCTGCACTGACAACCCCGCGGGCGATAACTACATCACTATGATTAAAATTTTTGTTTTTAACGCCGCGTACACCCAATGCCTCGGCAATAGTAACCTGCCACTCCCCGTCCTCCTGTTCACGGGAAATCTTGCGGACCAGCGGGATAATTTCCGGATAAGGGACTACAAAAGTAATCGTACCCATACTACCTCTCCTTACACTGCCAAGCTCAGGAATGCGGCTATCACCATGATGGTGGCATCTGCCGTCAGACCTTGGCAATACTACCGGCGCACAAGCCGTAAGTCTAACGCTATTCCCTGGAGTATATATTCCGATAAAGCCGGGTTTTTACCTGCTTAATTTTTCGGCATCGCCGGCAAGAATCTTGCCGTCCCCCCAAAGTGCAATAACAAAGGGGGAGGCCTTGCTGAATCCCTTCAACACGGCCTCCCGTTTATATCCCCTTTATTACTGTGCAGGCAGTTACATAAAACGATGCTGATATGTTTGACTGCCACTTAAAACGAATTATCATTTGTCATGCTTACCAGCTGTTCGCCAATGCTGCGTAAATTCTCCAGCATTTGCGCTATCGCCTGGGTTGCTTTAGCCTGCTCCTGAATAACACTGCTGCTCTGCTCGGCATTTGCCAGCACACAGCCTAGCGTGGCCTGAAAGGCGGCGAGCACATTATCAATATTGCGCGCCGAACAATTACTTTCTTCGGCCAGCTTTCGCACCTCATTGGCAACAACGGCAAAACCACGGCCGCTCTCCCCGGCCCGAGCCGCTTCAATAGCGGCATTCAGCCCCAGCAGGTTGGTTTGCCGGGCAACATGCCTGATGATTTCCAGGATGCCGGCAATACTATTTATTTTCTCTTTGGCATCACTGGCACTGCCGGCTACGTCCTCACTGGCAGCCGCCAGCTGCTGAGACGAGGCCGAGAGCTGTTCGGTGGCGGCCGCCGCCTGCTCGATGGCGGTATACATCCCTGTAACTCGGTTAAGAATCTGTTTGGCCTTGTCCTGAGCGCACCTTCGTTCCTGGTCGCGCGCAGTTACGATTTTAACGGCTTCCCGCATCGCCTTAGTAATGGAAGCACAGCCGGAATCGAGAAACTCGACCGTTAAGGCGAATGGCCGGGCGGCCTGAGCCCCCACTTTGTCCGTAACCAGGCTTTTAACCCCTGCTTGGGCCAGTTCCTGAACAGCCTGGCCGATCTCAGCATCCGACTCACACGGACGTATGATTATATTCATGCTGGTAAGATCCAGATTCTGGGCGACTTCATCCAAAGCATTGGACCGCACAACAAGGCCTATTGCGGTAAATCCCAGATTACGGAGCCGGCCCACAGGCAGCAGAATATCGCTCAATGCAGCGGTAATATGCACAAC
>JAEZQV010000153.1 GCA_023441125.1 Bacillota bacterium | reverse complement strand
ATCCAGAGCCCGTTTCAGTTTTCCCTCCCGCGACATCATCGATACCAGCTCAATTTCAGCGCCTGCCAATTGAATGGTAGCCGGCAAAAGCGTCAAATTGGCAATTTCCGTCTGAACAACAATGGATTCCACGGGAATGTCATTGACCAAAGCATCATATACGCAGCGCTTAATTATTCCTTTATTGAAACCCAACCCACTGGTAGAGTTACCCTGCGGATCAATGTCAATAAGTAAAACTTTCTTACCCAATTCAGCCACACAGGCAGCTAAATTGACCGCAGTCGTCGTTTTACCTACTCCTCCCTTTTGATTGGCGATAGCAATCACTTTTACCAAACCAGTTCACCTCAAATAGATTAGTACCATCTTTTCATTCCACAAAATTATGTGATTTCCTGCCAAAAAACTTTGGCAAAGGTAAAACTTGCTTATTAGTGAAATACTAACCGCTTAAAATTTACAATAAAGCCTGCATAACGGGCTTAGTTGTAAATTAATTGTTAAGGTAAATCTCTGTACGCTTTATCAATTCGCTAAAATATAATATAATGCTTATAATACCGCTCTTACAAGGAGGTTCTCCTCAATGCCTATATTTCACCCGCGGTTAACAGTAATAGACAGCGATGAAACCAGACGCTATGCCGGCTTGGGGAGAAAAGCCGATTTTTCACCCGAACTGCTCGGCGAGGCCTGCACCCAGGCCCACCTGCTCTCCATCCCCAAGGGTGTATGGCAGGTATATACCTACGACCAGGATATCCATGCCATTATGGCCGCAGAGCCACTGGTCCTAACGACAGACAGTGTCGTCCGCCATCTATACGGGGCGGTCGAAGTGGCGGTAATGGCTGTTACCATCGGCTTACCACTGGAGCAGGAAGTATCCAATCTGTTTTCGCACAACAAATATGCGCTGGGGCTGCTGTTGGATGCCGCCGGCACAACCGCTGTTGAAACTGCCTGTGACGCCGTTTGCAATATAATCGCCCAACAGGCCTGGCGCTCCGGTCTGACAGCCGGCCGGCGTTTCAGCCCGGGTTATGGCGGCTGGCCAATTGAAGCGCAGCCGGAAATATTGGACCTGGCGACCGGAGCGGCCATCGGCCTTAGTGTAACCGATACTAAAATGCTGGTGCCGCGCAAATCTGTCACAGCAATTGTTGGCCTATATCCTTATCATCAAACACTGAGTTTACCTCATCAGCAAACGTTGCCCTGTGATAAATGCGGGCAACCCAGTTGCCACGCACGAAAGGAGAGCACAGAACCATGATACAAATATTTGACGGAGCTATGGGCACCATGTTGCATCAGGCCGGACTGGAGCCGGGAAAATGCCCTGAACTATGGAATCTGGAAGAACCGGAAAAAGTCAGTGCCATCCACCGCCAATACGTGGAGGCTGGCGCCACTATAATAGAAACAAATACATTTGGCGCCAATCGTATTAAGTTAACCCATTATGGACTGCAAAACAAGGTAGCGGCGCTTAATGCCGCGGCCGTAACCGCCGCCCGCCAAGCCGCCGGCGCCCTGGCCAAAGTAGCCGGTTCCGTCGGCCCTACCGGCAAATTTATTGCCCCGCTTGGCGAACTTACGTTCGAGAATGCCTATGATGTTTTTTTCGAGCAGATTAGCGCTCTGGACCAAGCCGGAGTAGATTACATAATAATCGAAACCATCATTGACATCCAGGAGATGCGCGCGGCACTCCTGGCGGCCAAAGCGGCAACCCGGCAACCGATCATCTGCCAATTGTCCTTCGATGCCGATGGCCGGACTGTTACCGGCACCGATGCCCGGACAGCCGCCGTCACGCTAGCAGCGTTAGGCGCCAGTATAATCGGCGCCAATTGCTCACTGGGCCCGGCCCAGCTCTTGCCGGTTATTGAGACACTCGCCCAAAATTGTTCCCTGCCCATCAGCGTGCAGCCCAATGCCGGTATGCCCGAACTGATAAACGGCCAGACCGTCTTCCCGATGCCACCGGCAGAAATGGCAACCTGGGTTCCCAGGCTGGCAGCGGCCGGCGCCACCTTTATCGGCGGCTGCTGCGGCACAACGCCGGCCCATATTGAGGCCGTCCGGGCAGCAGCCGAACAGGTAAAGAGCATTACCCGCCACCACACTCCGTTCACAGCCCTCTCCAGCCGGACCCGGACCGTTTACCTGGGGCCGCAGTTTGCCCCCGTCATCATCGGCGAACGGATTAATCCCACCGGCCGCAAAGCACTGGCCGGCGAGATTAAAGGCGGCAGTTTAGTCACTGTAAAAAAGGATGCCCTGGCTCAAATACAAGCCGGTGCCGGCATCCTGGACGTAAATATGGGAGTACCGGGAATCAATCAGCCGGCCGTTATGAAACAGGCTATCGAAGAATTAGCCGCCCTGGTTGACGTGCCGCTAGCCGTCGATACAACCGATCCCGCCGCCCTGGAGGCCGGCTTAAAAGCCTATCCCGGACGGGCACTGATCAATTCCATCACGGCGGAAACCGAACGCTTGGAAACCTTTCTGCCACTGGCCAAAAAGTACGGCGCCGCCGTACTATGTCTCCCGTTGTCAGACAGCGGCGTACCTACAACAGCGGCCGAGCGCCTAAAAATAGCAAAAAAAATTATACATATTGCCGGTGAACACGGCTTGAGTCAGCATGACCTGCTGCTGGATGCTCTGGTTATGACCGTAGCGACAGATAGTCAGGCCGCCCGGGAAACACTGCTGACACTTAAGTTATACCGCGAACAGCTCGGCTGCCCGGCGGTTATGGGTCTTAGCAATGTCTCCTTCGGTCTGCCGCGCCGCGAGCTAATGAACGCCGCTTTTTGCGCAATGGCCCTGGATGCCGGCCTGGATGCTCCCATTCTCAATCCCTTTGACCCGCTGATGCAGGATATCTGGTCAGCCGCCATTGCTTTAAGCGGCCGTAGCGAGCAAGGCGTCGTCAACTACAGTAAAAAGTATGTTGATCTGCCTGGGCAGCCAGCAGCAGCGGCAGCGGCCCCGGACATCCTGACGCAAATCCGCCAAACAGTAATTAATGGCGAAACAACAGGCGTAGCCCCGCTGATTCGCCAGGCCTTGGCTGAAAACCATACTCCGCTGGCCATTACCGATCAGGCCCTGACCGCCGCTATGAATGAAATCGGTGAGGCGTTCGGCCAAGGCCGGTGTTTTCTGCCTCAGGTCTTGTTATCTGCCGAAACCATGCGTATGGCCTTCAATACCATCAAAGAGGTTCTCCCTTCCCATACAACGCAAAGCCTCGGTACCGTAATCCTGGCTACGGTAAAGGGTGATATTCACGATCTTGGAAAAAATATTGTGGCGGCATTACTGGGAAATAACGGCTTTACCGTTATTGATCTGGGTAAGGATGTTGCCGCTGAAACCATCGTAGCGGCCGCCCGTGAGCACCAGGCCCAGCTAATCGGGTTATGCGCCCTGATGACAACCACCCTGCCGCAGGTTGATATTGCCATACAGGCGCTTAAGTCAGCTGGCTTTGCCGGTAAAACAATTGTAGGCGGTGCCGTGCTTACCGAAAATTACGCCCGGCAAGCCGGCGCCGATGCCTATGCCGCCAATGGGGTAGCGGCTGTCAATATTGCCAAGCAACTGCTTCCAAGCTAGAACCGGAAAATCTTAGGATTACGCCTGCAGACCGGACTAAAGAAATTCTTGGCTAAATGCGGTAAGCATAGAAGACGCCAAATAGCAAAAGGGAGAAGCTCATGAACCAGAACTGCTACCGCGGAGCGCTCTTGGGTCTAGCTATCGGCGATGCCCTGGGAGTGCCGCTTGAATTTAAACCGCCCGGCAGTTTTACACCGGTTTCCGGGCTTGTCGGCGGCGGCGCCAATAACCTGCTGGCAGGCCAATGGACGGACGACACTTCCATGGCCCTGTGCCTGGCAGAAAGCCTCATCGCCTGTGAGCAATTTAATCCGGCTGATCAGATGGACCGGTATGTGCGCTGGTACCAAGAGGGCTACTTAAGCAGCACCGGCCGTTGTATTGATATCGGCAAAACCGTGAAAACGGCCCTGGAGGAGTATTGCCGCCACGGCCGGCCCTATGCCGGTTCCTCGCACCCGCACACAGCCGGCAATGGCTCGATCATGCGGTTAGCGCCTGTACCGCTACGCTATGCCGCCGATCCGGAGCTGGCCATCAAGCTGGCGGCGGACAGCTCCCGCACCACGCACGGGGCCGCCGAAGCCGTGGATGGCTGCCGCTATCTGGCGGCGCTAATCCTCGGCGCACTGTATGGCCGGGATAAATCAGCGCTGTTAACCAGCCACTTTTCTCCCGCTCCCCAGGGCTGGCTAAAGCCCTTAGCCGGCAAAATCGCCGCAATAGCGGCTGGCTCGTATAAGCAAAAACAACCGCCGGCTATTCGCGGCAAGGGTTATGTGGCAGATTCGCTGGAGGCGGCCTTATGGGCCTTTTATCACAGCGACAGCTTCAGCCAGGGTGTCCTGCTGGCCGTAAACCTGGGCGATGACGCCGATACCACCGGGGCCGTCTATGGCCAGCTGGCCGGCGCTTACTATGGAGCCGGCGCTATCCCGGCCGCATGGCTTACCCAGCTATATCAACGCGATTATATTGCCAGGGTGGCAGACGACCTGCTGGCCTTCGCCGTTACATGAAAAAGCATGAGGCTGTGATAAACATAACGCTACGTTTATCACAGCCTCATATAGTTAGACCGGCATTAGAGATTCAGTCCCGAACATCTATTTACGGCTATTCTTCACCTGGATATTGATATTGACATAGTCGCCCTCAACATCCTGCTTGACATTTATATCCATGCCGCTTTTTTTCATCTGGCTGACTACACTGTTAACCGTATTGATAAAAATGCGGACATCTTTAATAATTTTAACCACCGTTTGCTTAGGCGCCGGCGGTTTTTCCTTTTCCCGGGAAATATTACTGATATAGGTTTCAATTAAATCCTCAGTTTCCCGGACATTAAGGCCTTTTTCCCTGACTCCGCCGAGAATCTCCAGCTGCAAGCCGGTATCTTCCAGTTTTAGCAGTGCCCGGGCATGGCGTTCAGTCAAACTCTGGCCGACAACAATCTGGCGCACTGCCGGCGCAAGCTTTAACAGCCGCAGCTTATTGGCGATCGTTGACTGATTTTTACCCACCCGGCGGGCTAACTCTTCCTGGGTAAAATTAAAACTGGCAATCAGATGCTGGTAGCCTTCCGCCTCTTCCAGGAAATGCAGGTCTTCCCGCTGTAAATTTTCAATCATAGCCAATTCGGCCATTTCCTTATCATCCAATTCCCGGATGATAACCGGAACTTCAGTAAGACCGGCAAGCTTGGATGCCCGCAGCCGGCGTTCGCCGGCGATCAATTCATAAGTATCACCCTGACGACGAATTAAAAGTGGTTGAATTACACCAAATTCCTGAATTGACGCAGCTAACTCCTGCAAAGAATCATCATTAAAAATTTTTCGCGGCTGAAAAGGATTCGGCACAATAAGTTCAGGCGCAATTTTTTGCACCGACTGGGAGTCAAGGACTTGACTCTCCTCTGTATTAGCAGCAGGTTCAACTGCGTTATTATGTTCATTATCCGCAGGAATAATTTCAGGAATAGTTGGCGAAGCATCCCCAATCCCAAACAGCTTGGCCAAGTTTCTCATGATTCCACCACCCAAAACACATCATTAGGAACAAATCTATGATTATAT
>JAEZQV010000149.1 GCA_023441125.1 Bacillota bacterium | reverse complement strand
CGCCTGTCCGGCAGTGGCCGAGAGCCATTTAAGGAAAGCCGGCATTACCGGCCCCATTTACCAGGTATCGGCCAAGGAAGGGCTGGGCATACCCGAACTGGCCCGCCGGCTGGCGCTGGTGACAGGTACCGGGGAATAACCCAAACAGGGGGTGTAATAATGAAAAAATTGATTTCGGCGGCCGATTTGCGGTCGCTGGCCGCAGATGGCAAGCTGGTCCTGCCGCCGCAGTGCGTACTGACGCCTTCCGCCCAGGATCTGGCCAAGGAACTGGGCATTCAGATTATCCGGGAAAACCCGGTTAGCCGGTTGAACACCGGGCCGAGGTGTGAAAGTACAGGCGACGGCAGTCCCGGTGGCCGGACGGATGGGGCCGGCAAAACGGCAACCGCTGTAGAAACCGAGGTGCGCAACATTCTGGCCGAGCTATTAAAGCCGGCGTGCCCTCAGCCCAAAGTGACGCAGGTAAAAGGCTCGGAAGTGATTCTGCAGCCGTTTGCACAGGCGCCGCCGGGGCAAAAGGTGGAGTTAAAGGATGTAATTACGGCCCGGGAGGCCAATCTGGCTGCCGGCTTTATGTCCTTTGACCGTTCCCGCTTGCCCTGGCATTTAACGTATGATGAAGTGGACTATATAATAGAAGGAATATTCACGGTAGAAACCGGCGGCAAAGTATATACCTGTACCGCCGGCGACGTTCTCTATATTCCCAAGGATACGCACGTAGTATTCAGTTCGCCGGTTCAGGCCAAAGTCTTTTACGTTACCTATCCGGCCAACTGGGATCAGTTATAATGGAATCTGCAGGTTATAGCAGCAGGTGGCTGGCCTGAAGACTAGGTTAGCCACCTGAGATTATCTGTTCAGGAGGGATTGACAAGTGTATAAATTACTCGTTGTCGATGATGAACAGTTGGAACGGCAGGCCATCCGTCAGATTGTTGACAGGCATTGCCCGGACATTGCCGTTGTCGGCGAAGCCGGTGACGGCGAACTGGCGGTGCAGGTTGCCGCCCGCGAACAGCCGGACATTATCCTTATGGATATTCAGATGCCGGTAATGTCCGGCCTGGAGGCTATCAGACATATCCGCACCCTGCTGCCGGCAACCAAAATAATTGTCTTAACCGCCAATCATAGTTCCAGCTATGCACAGCATGCCGCCAGTCTGGGAATTGCCGGCTACCTGCTTAAACCCGCCCGCCCCGACAGGCTGGTAAGCAGGTTATATGATATTACCCACAATAATTAGCTAAAAAGCGATTCGCTCTTCCCGCCTCCAGCCATGCTGACAGGCCTAATGCCGCATAGAGGAGGAATATTGTGAGAAATATAAAGACCTTGTTTATTCTTGTAACCATTGCTATTTGTTTTGCCGTGTTCTCCCTGCAGGGAATCTTTAATTATCGCCAGAGTAAAACGATACTAGGCGCGGAAATTGAAAAAACGCTCTCTTATCAGGTAAGCTATGAAGCGCAAACGGTGGAACGGGACTTATTTCATATTGCAACATTAACGGAAGCCACTGCCCGGGATATGGAAGTCAGTGAAAAAGATACCGGCAGTTTGTTGAAACTGCTGGCGAACTATATGCAAGCCGATGCAATGATTTTTGGCGGCGGCTGTTTTTATGAGCCGTTTGCCTATGACAATGCGCAACAATATTATGGTCCTTATCTCTTAAAAAAAGATAACAATGTAAGCTTAACCTGGGAATTCAGTACCCCGCAGGCGGATTACCATTCCCAGGATTGGTATAAAACAGGTATAAACAGCCAAGGGGCGGTCGCCTGGACCGATCCCTATTTTGACGAAGTGCTGAAAGCCGATATGATAACCTGTGTAGCGCCTGTCAAACAGGCCGGCAAAGTTATCGGCGTCACGACAATGGATATCGGCCTTAAGCAAATAAACGACTATGTAGCCGGCATTAAAGTGGGACAGACCGGCTACGCCTTTATTATCAGCCAGAGCGGGCAGTACTTGGGACACCCGGTCGCTGAGAAAAATATGAAGGAAAAAATAACCGAAGACCAGGACGAGTTTATCCGCAAACTGGGGGAACAGGCCATCGCCGCTACCGGACTTAGCCTGCTCCACGGCCGCGTTGATAAACAGGCAAGCTATATCGGCATAGCCCCTATCGGCAATACCGGCATGAAACTGGTCATGATTATGCCGGAAGCTGAAGTTTTCAGCGGTCTTAATAAACTGATCCTGGCCAGTACCGCCAGCTTCGTTGTAGCGGCCGGGCTGCTGTTTGCCCTGCTTACCTTTTTCTTTACCCGCAAAGTAAGCGGCCCGCTGGGCAGCCTCAAAGCAGCCGCCAACCGTGTGGCCCAGGGAAACCTAACCGTGCAGATTCCGGTCACATCGCAAGATGAGATTGGGGTGCTGGCCCAGAGTCTCCAGGTTATGACCGGGAAACTGCGGGAAATTTTCGGCGACATACGGGCTGCGGCCGAGCAGGTGTCGGCCGCTTCGGAAGAGTTAACGGCCAGCGTCGAGCAGTCGGCCCAGGCGTCCAACCAGGTAGCGGCCGAGATTACCGAAGTTGCCGGCGCAACCGAAGTCGAACTGTCGTGTGTAACAGACAGCCTGTCCTTAGTTGAGCAGATCTCGCAGGAAATCAACCGGATTTCCGCCCAGGTAAGCAAGGTGACCAATGTCTCCCAGCAAACCACCCATACTGCCGGCGAAGGCAAACAAGTAATTCAGTCGGCAGTACAGCAGATGAACAATATTGAAACCGCAGTCGGCAATCTGGCCAAGGTCATCAATAAGCTTGGCGATTATTCCGGTGAAATCGGGCAAATTGTGGATACCATTGCCTCGATTGCCGGCCAAACCAACCTGCTGGCCTTAAATGCAGCCATTGAGGCCGCCCGCGCCGGGGAAGCCGGCCGGGGCTTTGCGGTTGTAGCCGAGGAAGTGCGTAACTTGGCTGAGCAATCACAGACGGCAGCCAAACAAATTGCCGGGCTTATCCACGAAATTCAAGGCGAGACGGATAAGGCGGTGGCCACTATGCAAACCGGCGCGAAAGAGGTCAGTGCCGGTACTGAACTGGTGGATACCGCCGGTACGTCCTTTGGCAATATTGTGGACATGGTGCAGCAGATCGCCGGGGAAATGCAGCAAATCGTTACATCGGCCCGGGAAATGAGTGCGAACAGTCAGCAACTGGTGACTGCTGTGCGGAATATAGGCAGCGTGAGTCAAAAAACGGCTGACCGAGCCGAAAATGTTGCCGCCGCAACCGAGGAGCAATCAGCCACTATGCAGGAGATTGCGTCAGCCAGCAAAATGCTGGCCAAGCTGGCAGAGTCGCTGACAGAATCAGTCAATAGGTTTGTTCGTTAACGGCTCGCCAGGCAGCAGCAAATTAAAATTTACCTGCCGGTTAGCAGGCGCAACAGTGTAACCAGGGAAAGGCAGCGGCCCGCTGCTTTTCCCTGGTTTGTTTGTTGAAAAACAGGCTGACAAGTACAAGACTTATTTACAGAAACACGCCGGTGATCGCTGCCGGCTCACGCGAGCCGGGAACGGTAAAAAGCTGCCAATTGGAAAAAAATACTTGACAGCTAGGGCAATGTTTGTCATAATATAAACATCCTAGTGATAACAATTATCATTGTCAACGTATTGAGAATGATAATTGTATGCATAGTGACAGGTTCTGCGAAACTGCGTCTAGCCTGAACGAATACCCTGTATTTCCGCAGTGCGGCCGGTTTAAACGCGACTTTGCACTGGTTAAGACGTGGCGTACAATAGAAACGAAAAAATGCTTTGTTTATGCTGAGACTGCTTATTGCCATCATGACAGGAGGAAAAAGCTATGGTCAAATTATTAAGCGAGTTATCCCCCGGAGAAACCGGTACGGTTGCCAAAATTCACGGTAACGGACCTATCCAGCGCCGTATCATTGATATGGGGGTTGTAGTCGGCACCAAGGTAGAGGTGCAAAAATTTGCGCCGCTGGGTGATCCCATGGAAGTCAAAGTAAAGGGATTCAATCTCTCCTTGCGCAAGGTAGAAGCCCAGAATATTGAGATTAAGATTAGTTAATGGAGGTGGGTAGTTATGCATATTGATACTGTCAATCAAGGACAATTGATGATAGTAACTGCCTTGGGCGGTCCGCGGGAAGTGCGGGTACGCCTTACCGACCTGGGCTTTACGCCAGGTACGCCGATTTGCGTGCTGAGCCGCAGCCATGAATCCGTTATTGTAAAAGTCCGGGGCGGCCGGATTATGCTCAACAATCACCTGGCGGCAAACATAGAAGTAGAACAGGGTCAGGAAAAAGGAGGATTATATAGTGGTAAATTCCAAAGTAAGTATTGCTTTGGCCGGTAACCCCAATTCAGGCAAGACAACCATTTTTAACAGCGTTACTGGTGCCCGGCAGCATGTGGGCAATTATCCCGGCGTTACAGTGGAAAAAAGGGAAGGAACCCGGCGTTTTAAAGACAAAGAATTATTAGTGGTGGATTTACCGGGCACGTACAGCCTGACGGCACACTCGCTGGATGAACTGGTGGCCCGTAACTTTATTGTGCAGGATAAACCGGACGTCATTGTTGATATCCTGGATGCCGGCAACCTGGAGCGCAATTTGTACCTGGCCGTACAGCTTCTGGAACTGGAACGGCCATTGGTCATAGCTCTCAATATGGCTGATGTGGCTGAAAGCATGGGTATTAAAATCAATGAGCAAGTGCTGACCGAGCAATTGGGCGCGCCGGTAATTCGTACTGTCGGCAACCGCCATACCGGCCTGGAGGACCTGCTGGCTGCTGCCGTCAAGGCGGCTGAAGACAAGCCGGGCAAATCTTTCCGCATTGATTACGGCCCCGAAGTGGAGGCCAAAATAACCGAGATTGGTGCCCTGTTATCTGAGGAACAGCATAATTTGCGCTTTCCCCAGCGCTGGCTGGCCATTAAGTTGTTAGAAAATGATTCAGATGTTATTACTGCTGTTCAGGCGTTGACCGGGGGCAAAAAAATTCTGGCGGCAGTGGCTGCAGCCAGGCAGAGCCTGCAGGCCGCCTTTGAAACCGAACCGGAATTGGCCATCGCCACACTGCGGTATCAATTCGTCGGCACCTTGTGTCAGGAAGTCATCGTGGCCACCCGCGACGGGCTGCTGACCACCTCGGATAAGATTGACCGGGTACTGACCAACCGGCTGTTGGGACTGCCGGTGTTTTTAGGACTTATGTGGTTACTGTTTAATATTGTATTTACGGTTGGCGCTTATCCCCAGGGCTGGATAGAGCAGGGCATGACGGCTCTTGGCAATTTTGCCGGCACCTATATGCCGGACGGGGATTTAAAATCACTGGTTGTTGACGGCATTATCGGCGGCGTCGGCGGCGTCATTTCATTTTTGCCGAATATCGTATTGTTATTCCTGGGCATTGCTTTGCTGGAAGATACCGGCTATATGGCCAGAGCGGCCTTTATTATGGATAGAATTATGAATGCCGTGGGACTGCATGGCAAGTCCTTTATTCCCCTTTTATTGGGCTTCGGCTGTAGCGTGCCGGCCATCATGGGGACCCGCACCCTGGAGAACCCGCGGGACCGCATGGTGACAATTCTGGTTACTCCACTGATGAGCTGTGGTGCCAGATTGCCGGTATACACTCTGCTGATCGGTGCCTTTTTTAGTGACAGCATGGCCGGTACTGTCTTGTTTTCCATCTATATGCTGGGGATTGTGCTGGCTATTGTTATGGCGCGTATTTTCCGCAGTGTGCTGTTTACCGGCGAACCGGAGCCGTTTGTTATGGAGCTGCCTCCGTATCGTGTGCCCACCCTGCAATCCATTCTGATGCATATGTGGGAACGCAGTGTGCTGTATTTGAAAAAAGCCGGCACCATCATTCTAGCAGTTTCGATTCTAGTCTGGTTTATGGTCAATTACCCCAGTGATGTCAACTACAGTCAGGATTACCCGGGCCTGATGGCTCAGGCCGAAGCCGGCTTCAGCCAGCAAGTGGCAGAGGAAATTGCCAAACCCTTAAATATCGGCGCTGTGGAAGAAAATGAAGATCTGAATAAGCTGATTGCCGATATAACGGCCATCAATGAAGAGTTTGACCAGCAATCAGAGGGGCTGGCCGAAGACAGTGCCGAGTTAGCCTCGCTTACCGCGGCTAAGGAAACCAAACTGCAGGAAATGGAAGCCGCCAATACCGAGCTCTTCCCGCTCGCTTCCCGTTATCTGGAGCTTAAAGGCGAGAGTGACGATGCCGTCGACAAGCTGAAGAAAGAAGAAGCCGGCGAAAAACTGGCCCAAAGCTATGCCGGCCGTCTGGGACACTTCATTGAGCCTGTCATTCGACCGCTGGGACTGGATTGGCGTGCCGGCATCGGCCTGATTTCCGCCTTTACCGCCAAAGAAGTGCTCGTAAGCACCATGGGTACCATCTATAACATCGGGGATGCTGATGAAGGTTCGGTGGCGCTGCAGAAAGCGCTGGTTGATGATGGTCACTTTACACCGCTGACGGCCTATACCCTGATGGTATTTGTGCTCATTTACGCTCCGTGCATGGCGGCGCTGGCGATCATCAAACGGGAAACTAATTCCTGGAAATGGCCGGTCTTCAGTATGGTATACTCAACTACATTGGCCTGGTTTGTAGCTCTGCTGATTTATCAGATAGGCGGTTTGCTTGGGTACTAAGCAAAAGGAGTGATCGAAATGGACAAGGTAGTTTTAATTGTGATAGGCTTACTGGCCGTAGGCTATGTTGCCAGAATGGTCTGGAAAGAACTTAAAGGTGAGACGCAATGCCATTGTTCCGGCGGCTGCGGCGGCAGCTGTCACAGCAAAGAGGAAAAATAGCAGGCATCGCCGGAAACTGTTAACAAGCTTCAGATGGGCTGTAAGTCCATCTGAAGCTAAGTTTTATAACCTATGGATGCAGGGTTGCGTCTAACCATTACACTGAGAATGATATTCTTTATCGAAAAGAGGAGAGCTAACGTTATGATGCTGCAGTATGGACGAGTGAATCTGGGCTTAGTGCTGTCGCTCTTAAGCAGCCTGTTGTCCCTGCCGCTCGGCAAACGCTACCATGTGGGACTGGGGCTGATCTTTACCCTGTTAACCGCGATTCATACCTGGCAGCACCGTAACCAGTTCAGGCATTATCTGTACAAGGAGAGGCAAAACATGGGTTTATTCCCCCTGCCGGAAAACATACTGAGCCCGGCGGTTAAAGTGAAGCTGTTTATGCAGCACGTTCAGGTGCTGCACTATATGCCCGGCCGCGTTCGGCTCTATGCTAAGCAGCTAGTCAGTAACCCGGAGTTAGCCCGCCAGGTCAGTCAACAGCTGGCGGCCATACCGGAGATCAGAGAGTTCAGCCTTAACCCGGCTACCGGTTCGCTGCTTATCCAGTATTCCCCGGAGGATGTCGCCCGGAATTCTTTTCTGCGGGATGTTGAGCAACTAGTAGTCAAACAATATGGAAGGTGATGGAACATGACATATCTTACAGGTCTGGCTTTAGGCATTTCCGCCGGTAAAAAACTTCATCAGCTCATGGCCGGCGGCGGTTTTACTCTGGTGCATGCTCTGCC
>JAEZQV010000119.1 GCA_023441125.1 Bacillota bacterium | reverse complement strand
CCGCCAGGATACGCTTAACGAAAAAATATCACTGGCCGATCGCTTCGGCATAACTTTATTCTTTACCTTGCCTAACCAGGAGGAATATTTTAGGATTGTTGAAGAGATTGCGCGCAAAAACAGCATCTGCCTGACAAACGCCGAACTCCGGTCGGAGGCATTGCGGTGGGAAATGTCCCATTCGGGACGGTCCGGGCGGAGTGCCAAACAGTTTATCGATTATTTGGCGGGAGATATTGCAACCTAAGAAGTCATGAAACCTGGCAGCAGCCAGGTTTTCTTTTTTGCCGGACGGTTGGTGAACAGGCCAGAGAAATTTTGGCAGCGGTCTGCAGGATAGGATAGGCTGAACCATTTCTTGAAGAAATTTTCAAAAAAGCAGGAATTTTTTGTTTTATGATGAATTAATCATAAAAAGACTTAATAAAGTATTTAATAAAGTATTTGCGTTAACATGGAGGCCCAACATGGCAGAGCTTAGGTGGAATCCGTTATTATCGACCTGGACGATGGTGGCTGCGAATCGGCAGGCAAGACCCCATCTTCCCCAAAACTGGTGTCCGTTTTGCCCTGGCTCAGGCAAAGTCCCTGATAACTATGAAGTTTATAAATACGACAACGATTTTCCGGCATTGTCCCTAATTCCTGACCAGCCGGAGCCTGCCGGCGGCGGACCGTATACTGCCAGACCAAACTACGGCAAGTGTGAGGTTATTCTTTATTCGCCGGAACACCAGGCCACTTTGCCCAGTCTGCCGGTTGATCACCTAGAGAAATTGATTAACTTGTTAGGTGACCGGTATGGCGCCTTAGCTGCCGATCCCCAAATCAAATATGTATTTCAGTTTGAAAACCGGGGGGAAGAAGTGGGCGTTACCATGCCCCATCCTCATGGTCAAATATACGCCTATCCGTTTGTGCCTCAGAAAATTCAGGTTGAACTGGACAGCTGCCGGCAATATTACCGGCGTGAAGGGCGCTGCCTGCTCTGTGATATGAATAAAGCAGAGGCTGATTTTAAGGAACGGATGATTGGCGAAAACAACAGTTTTGTTGCCTATCTGCCTTTTTTTACGGATTATCCGTACGGCGTTTTTATTGTCAGCAAACAGCATAAAGGCAATATCACGCAGTTTAGTAAGCCGGAACGGCGGGATTTAGCCGCCATGCTGAAAAATATCACCGGTGCCTTCGACAGTTTGTTTGAAAAACTGTTTCCCTACATGATGTGTATTCATCAGACCCCGGTTAATTCGCCGGAATATCAGGATGCCGGTGAATATTACCATTTTCATATTGAATTTTACCCACCGCTGCGCGAAGCCGACAAGATTAAGTTCTATGCTTCTTCGGAAATGGGAGCGTGGGCAGCCTGCAACCCGATGGCGGTTGAGCAGACGGCAGCCACGCTGCGCACCGCATACGACCGGTTTTGTAAAAGCCAGGGAGGAGCCTGCGATGATTTCTGTCGGTAGCTTGCAAGCTGCTTTTTGGCAGGCGTACGGAGATAACCGTCTGCCGGTACAGTGCTTTTTTTCACCGGGGCGGGTCAATCTGATCGGTGAGCATATTGATTATAATGGCGGGTATGTTTTTCCCGCCGCCTTGACACTTGGTATTTACGGCGCAATCAGACCGCGGCTTGATGACCGCATCGTACTTAAATCGGCGAATGCCGCCCAAACTGTCATAGTAGATACAGGAAAACCCATCGGCAATGTTGCCGGCGATGGCTGGGCAAATTATCCTAAAGGCGTTATAAAATATCTGCTCCAAAACGGCCATACACTCCAAGGCTGTGATGTTTTTTTTACAGCCGACCTGCCTGCGGGTACCGGCTTGTCCTCCTCAGCCGCCCTGCTTGTCCTGATGGCTTATATGCTGCGGACGGCTGCTGCCGGCGAAAGCGATATCGACAGAGTACAACTGGCGCAGTTCTGCCAAATGGTCGAAAACCAGTTCATTGGCGTAAATTGCGGTATCATGGACCAATTCTCAGTAGCTTTGGGCCGGGAGGACTGTGCGATCCTGCTTGACTGCCGGACTCTGGCGTATCAATACATTCCATTCGTGTTAAACCGGTATGGCCTAGTGATTCTAAATACTAATAAAAAGCGGGAACTGGCTGAGTCTAAATATAATGAGCGCCGTAACGAATGCGAACAGGCCCTGGCCATGATTCAAAAGCATAAAAATATTAGTAATCTCTGTCAGGCAACGCTGGACGATGTGGAAAATCATGTAAAAGATACCGTGCTGGGCCGGCGGGCCAGACATGTCGTAGCGGAAAACAACAGGGTGCATATGGCGGTTAAACTGCTGGCGCAAGGAAATATCAGCGGTTTTGCCGAACTTATGATCCAGTCCCACCAGTCGCTGCAGGCCGATTATGAAGTAACCGGCCCGGAACTTGATGTCATTGTCGAAAGTGCATTGCAAGCACCCGGGTGTATTGGCGCCAGGATGACGGGCGCTGGTTTTGGCGGCTGCGCAATTGCTCTGGTCGAACAAAACCGGCTGGCAGACTTCAAAGCGGCAGTGGCTGCCAGGTATCAGGCCGGTACCGGCCTGGCTGCAGCGTTTTATGCGGCCGGGATTGCCAATGGCGTTAGCCTGCTTGCGGGTCAGCGTTGATATGAAACATTATAAAGGACTGGCCGCTGTTACCATGGAAAACGAATTGCTGCAACTAACTGTCTTACCGGAATTAGGCGCAAAAATTGCTTCCTTAATATATAAGCCGCAGAATTTCGAAGTGTTTTTCCAACCGGCGAACAATGAGTACCGTTTGAGCAGCTACGCTGCAAATTTTGCCGAGTATGACACGGCCGGCGCCGACGAGCTGTATCCCACCATTGACGCCTGTACATATCCCTATGAGGGCTATGCCGGCACAAGTCTGCCTGATCATGGCGATTTGTGGAGCATCCCCTGGCGGGTTTTAACCACCGGTAAACAACTGCTGGCACAAGTTAGCGGCCCGTCGCTGCCGTATGGGTTTACGCGCAGAATTACGCTGGTAAACAACCAGGTTCATTTGCAGTATCAGTTGAAAAATTGCGGCGCTATGCCCTTGTATGGCATCTGGGCCTTCCATGGACTGACTGCCTGTGATGAAAGTTCGCAGATTATTTTGCCGGGAACGGACCGGGTGGTTAATGTACATAACAGTGCCTTGCTGGGCCCGGCCGGCACGAAACACGGTTTTCCCGCGACCGTAAGCCAGGCGGGAGATACCTGCCGCCTTGACCGAATCAAGCCGCGCGCGGCGAAGACTACCGCCAAGTTTTATATTGACGGCAAGGTCCGGCGGGGAGAAGCGGCGGTGACTCTTAATCATAATCGTCTGCTGTATCAGCTGTTATTTCCCGCTGATCGCATTCCCTACCTGGGGGTTTGGGTAAATCAGGGGGGATTTAAAGGCGAATATAATTGTGCGCTTGAGCCTACGAACGGCTTTTATGATTCGCTCGCGACCACGCAGCAATTGGGGTCGTTGGCACCCGTTGCGCCGGGAAATATACTGGCATGGTATCTTATCATAAATCTGGAGGCAGTATCATGAATATTTTAGTGACAGGCGGCGCGGGGTATATCGGTTCCCATACCGTGCGGCTTTTGGAAAAAACGGGCGGCAAAGTGGTTGTATATGATAATCTGGTTACCGGCCACCGGGCTGCTGTAAAAAACAGCGTGTTTGTCGAGGGGGATATCTTCGACAGCGCACGGTTGACTGACACGATCAAGCGATATGCTATCGGCTCGGTTGTTCATTTCGCGGCTTACAGCCTGGTCGGGGTGTCGATGGTGAAGCCGCGGGAGTACTACCACAACAATGTCGTCGGGACACTGAATCTGTTAGATGTCATGCTGGCTAACGGTGTAAAGAAATTGGTGTTTTCATCGACGGCTGCCGTGTATGGTGAGCCGGAATCCTCGCCGATAACGGAAGACAGCGGTAAAAATCCCACCAATGTCTATGGCCGCACCAAGCTTATTATGGAAAATGCGATGGCCGACTACTCTCGTACCTACGGGCTGAACTATATTGCCTTGCGTTATTTTAATGCCTGCGGGGCCGATAGCAGCGGCGATATTGGCGAAGATCACCAGCCGGAAACGCACTTGGTGCCGCTTGTCCTTAAAGCCTGTCTGGGTAAAACCGGCAAGCTGAAAATTTTCGGCGATGATTATCCGACCAAAGACGGGACCTGTAGCCGGGATTATATCCATGTCAATGATCTGGCCCAGGCCCATGTGTTAGCCTTGAAAGCCCTTTATGCCGGTCACGCGTCTGATGTTTACAATTTAGGCAATGGCAATGGTTTTACCGTCAGGGAAATTATTGCGGCGGCAGAAAGAGTAACCGGTCTTGCCGTACCCCGGGAAGTGGCGCCCCGGCGCGCCGGTGATCCGGCTGTACTGGTGGCCGGCTCCGAGAAGATACGGCAGGATTTAGGCTGGCAGCCTGAATTCGTCGATATAAAAGCAATCATTGCTTCGGCCTGGAAATGGCATAAGGGCAATCCCGACGGGTTTACCGGCTGATGGTAATGCTGCCACCCCTAAGTCCTAATGAAGGCCAGATTCTCAATATAATCAGACGCCACGGACCGGTAGCAAGATCGGAAATAGCCCGCAGAACACGGCTTACACCGCCAACGGTCACCAACATTACCAACAAACTTATGGAGATAGGACTTGTTATTGATTATAAGATGGGCGAGTCAAGCGGCGGGCGGCGGCCGCTGCTCTTACATGTCAGCCCGGCTGCCGGTCAGGTAATCATTATCCATATTCGTTCCTTTCAAATGACCGGTTATGTGGTGGATACCGCCTTGGGCGTCCATTTTGAACAAACGGTAGGAATCAGGGATTGCGGCCAGGAAATCGTTCTGGAGCTGGTGCAGCGGTTAATCGATGACTGCCGGCTAAGAACCAGCCAAGCGCTGCTGGCTGTCGGTGTTGTCATCCGCGGTCCAGTCAGGGTTAAAGAGGGAATATCAGTTTTTGCGCCTAATATTGGCTGGAAGAATGTTCCTCTCAAATATATTCTTGAAGAAAAGAACCGCTTGCCGGTATTCGTCGAAAATGACGCCAACATTTTAGCTTATGGGGAGTATTACTACGGTGCGGCCAAGGAGGCCGACAGTTTGGTCTTACTTAAGGTCGCGCACGGTATCGGCGGGGGAATTATGTTTAATGGTGCATTGTACCGCGGGATTACCGGCAGTGCCGGCGAAGTCGGCCACACGGTGATTGATGTGGCCGGTCCGCTGTGCAGCTGCGGCAATACCGGCTGTATGGAGGCCATGGCTTCCGAAACGGCTTTAGTTAATTTAGTGGTGGAGGCTATCCACAGCGGGCAAACTTCCGTCATTGCCGCTAGGGTGAAAGGCAATTTAGCGGCCATTACCCCGGAAGATATTTATCAGGCGGCTGACACTGGGGATGCTGTGGCTGTCGGCATGCTTAGCCGGGTTGCCGGTTATCTTGGCATTGGGATCGCCAATCTGGTCAATGTTTTTAATCCTGAACTGGTAGTCATTGGCGGCGGACTGGCCAAAGCCCAAAAATTCATTGAGAAAACCGTCTGGGAAACAGTCGATCAAAGATCCTTCGAAAGCTGCAGCAGTGTGCTTGAGATCCGGTATTCGACGCAAACCAGCGCTATGACGATGCTAGGAGCCGCCGATATGATCTTTGCCGAACTGGCCGGCAAGGCAGCGGCTGTCGAGTAGCTTACCGTCGGCTGTATTGACAGAATTTTTTGCCAGTTATACTATGGGACTGGCGAATTACATATAATTGCTGTAAATACCAATAGTATAAATTTGACGTTTTTCACGCTTGCGCGGTGGTGATTATAGAGCGGGGGTAGGGGAGTATCGCTGCTTTATAATAAATTTTGCTTAAAAAATAAGGGGGTTTTTTAGTGAAAAGGTACATGAAAGGACTCATCGTTTCCACATTGCTGGCCAGTCTGGCCATGGCCGGCTGCGGTGGTTCCCAGCAGTCTGCACCGGCAGGGGACAAGGCTAAATCTGTTATCGGTGTAGCCATCTACAAGTTCGACGATACCTTTATGACCGGTGTACGTAATGCCATCTCCAAGGCCGCTGAAGGCAAAGCGCAGGTTGATATTGTTGACAGTCAGAATTCCCAGCCGACCCAAAACGATAAGGTAGACCTTTTCATTACCAAAAAAGTTAACGCACTTGCCATCAATCCTGTAGACCGGACTGCTGCCGGCGTCATTATCGATAAAGCCAAGAAAGCGAACATTCCTGTAGTATTTTTAAACCGCGAGCCATTGCCGGAGGACATGAAAAAGTGGGATAAAGTGTATTACGTCGGCGCTAAGGCGGAAGAGTCGGGAACTATTTCGGGCAAGCTGATTGTCGACTACTGGAAAGCGCACCCGGAAATGGACAAAAATAAGGACGGGGTACTGCAATATGTTATGCTGAAAGGCGAGCCGGGCCATCAAGATGCCGAGCTGCGTACCAAGTACTCGATAAAAGCTGTGGAAGACGCCGGCATTAAAGTGGAAAAGGTTGCTGAAGATACCGGCATGTGGGACCGGGTAAAAGGCCAGGAGAAAATGGCTGCCTTCCTGGCGGCCAATGGCGACAAAATTGAAGCCGTATTTGCCAATAATGATGATATGGCGTTAGGCGCTATTGAAGCCCTTAAGGCCAAAGGATATTTTAAAGACGGCAAGTTTATGCCTGTTGTCGGTGTAGATGCTACGGCGCCGGCTCTTAAAGCCCTGGAGGAAGGCACTCTGCTGGGCACTGTCTTAAACGACGCCAATAACCAAGGCAAAGCTACGTTTAATATTGCCAATGCTCTGGCGCAGGGGCAGACTCCCAATAAAGACAATACCGGTTTTGACATTGTCGACGGTAAATATGTATGGGTCGCTTACAAAAAGATTACGAAGGAAAACATCAACGACGCTAAGTAATATTTCGTATGCGGGAAACAGGGGGCAAAGTAGTCAATACTTTGCCCCCATAGCAAACAGGCAAGCCATGCCGGAAGAGAGGCGCTAGCATGACCGAAACTCCGATTTTACTGGAAATGAAAAATATATCAAAAGAATTTCCCGGTGTAAAGGCGCTTGCGGATGTTACTTTACAGGTACAGGCCGGCAGTGTGCATGCCCTGATGGGCGAGAATGGCGCCGGCAAATCGACGCTGATGAAATGCCTTTTTGGAATATATAAGCCTGATAAGGGAGCTATATTTCTGAATGGCCGCAAAGTGGAAATCAATAGTTCGAAAGACGCGCTTGACAGCGGAATTTCTATGATTCATCAAGAACTTCATCCGGTACCGCACCGTAATGTAATGGAAAATATCTGGCTTGGCCGTTTTCCGGTAAAAGGTGTCGGACCTTTCCAGTTCATTGACGAAACAAAAATGCTGCAAGATACCGAGGCGCTGTTTCGCGAGCTTGAAATGGATATAAAGCCGACGACCCGGGTGGGCAGTATGTCGGTTTCAAAAATTCAGTCGATGGAAATTGCCAAAGCGGTCTCCTTTCGCGCTAAAGTTATCGTAATGGATGAACCGACCTCATCCCTTACCGGTAATGAGGTGGAGCAGCTGTTCAAAATTATCCGGGACTTAAAGAAGCGGGGCGTTGCCATCATTTATATCTCCCATAAGATGGAGGAGATTCTGGAGATAGCCGATGAGGTTACCATCATGCGGGACGGACGGAAAATTGGTACCTGGCCGGCAGTCGAGCTGACAACCGACATGATTATTGCCAAAATGGTCGGACGGGATCTTACGCAGCGTTTTCCCGAACGCACTAATGTGCCGGGAGCGGTTGTTTTTAAGGCGGAGAATGTTACTTCCCAGTTGCCCAGATCCTTTAAAAATATCAATTTTGCATTGCGGCAGGGTGAAGTACTGGGGATTGGCGGTTTGGTCGGCGCACAGCGCACCGAGCTGATTGAGGCCCTTTTTGGCTTGCGGGCTTTGGCTGCCGGAAAATTTTTTATTAAACAAAAAGAAGTCAAAATTAAATCTCCTGCTGACGCTAAAAAGTACAAAATGGCCCTGCTGACCGAGGAGCGACGGGTTACCGGCATATTTCCCGTTTTATCCGTATTGGAAAATACCTCGATTGCCAAACAGGCTAGATATGAGAACCGGTATTTCCTGCTGAATGAGATGCTGCGCAAACAGGATACCCTGCAAAGCATTCAGAAATTGCGGGTAAAAACACCGTCAATCAGCACCATGATGAAAAACCTGTCCGGCGGCAATCAGCAAAAAGTGCTGCTGGCCAGATGGCTGCTGACAGAGCCGGAGATACTGCTGCTGGATGAACCGACCCGCGGCATTGATGTCGGCGCCAAATTTGAAATCTATACTATCATTACCGAACTGGCCAGACAAGGCAAAAGCATAATTATGATCTCATCGGAAATGCCTGAATTGCTTGGTATGTCAGATCGTATCATGGTCATGTGTGAAGGCCGGGTGACCGGTATTCTTGACGGAAAAAGTGCGACAGAAGAAGAAATCATGCGCCTGGCAACATTGCGTATGGTATAGTCGAGGAGGTTTGAGCCGTGAATTTTGACGCAAAAAAGATCCAGGATTTTTTCATGCAAAACGCCATTTATCTTGTTCTTATTGTCCTGACAATTACTATTGCTGTTTATGATCCGCGCTTTTTGTCCGTTACCACCCTGCGTGATATTTTGCTCCAGTCATCAACCAGAGCGATTATCGCCCTGGGGGCGGCTTTTGTTTTGATCACCGGCGGCGTAGACCTGTCAACCGGGCGGGTTGTCGGCTTAACGGCGGTGTTGTCGGCATCGATGCTGCAGGTTGCCGACTATTCCCGCCGGTTTTATCCGGATATACCTGATTTGCCGCTTTGGCTGCCGATTTTGCTGGCGATAGCGGCCGGGTTGCTGGTGGGAGTTATTAACGGCTTTATTGTGGCTAAATTAAGTGTGCCCCCGTTTATCGCCACCCTGGGTACGATGGTCATTGTCTATGGCGTGAATTCCATCTATTTTGATATGAAACCGAATGAATCCCAGCCGATTGGCGGGTTGCGGGCCGATTTTACCGAGCTGGGCTCAGGTGCCTTCGGCACCGGTGATTTTTCGGTTCCCCATATAGTGGTTATTGCTATCATCATTTCTTTTATTGTGTGGGTTATATTCAACAAAACCCGGCTGGGGAAAAATATGTACGCAATCGGCGGCAATGTCAATGCCGCCGTAGTATCAGGCATTAATGTCGGGCTTAATTTGCTGATCCTGTATTCCATTGCCGGGGCGCTGTACGGCCTGGCCGGCGTGCTGGAAGCGGCCCGTACCGGCGGCGCCACCAATAACTACGGTAACATGTACGAACTGGATGCCATTGCCGCCTGCGTGGTCGGCGGAGTTTCCACAGCCGGAGGGATCGGTACGGTTCCCGGGGTTTTGGCCGGCGTGCTTATTTTCGGAGTTATCAACTATGGACTTACCTTTATTGGCATGAATCCATATTGGCAACTGATCATTAAAGGCTTAATCATTGTGGCTGCCGTTGCCTTCGATATCCGCAAATATCTGGCGAAGAAGTAGCCGTTACACAGTATAAGGGGCTGCCCTTCAAAAGCAGTCCCTTAAATTTTTCCTAACAGCCGGTCCCGGGGATAATTTTTCGGTATAATAAGAATAAAGCTTATTTCCTGTTTTTGAGGTGACGCATGAATACACTGCCCATCGATACAATTCTGCCTGAACTGAAAACCGTTTTTGGCAGTCATGCTAATGCTGTGCTGATCGCACCACCCGGTTCGGGTAAAACAACACGGGTACCCCTGGCGCTTCTGGCTGAGCCCTGGCTTAAGGGCCAGCGTATCCTGATGCTGGAGCCGAGACGCTTGGCGGCGCGGGCCGCAGCGCGCTATATGGCCCGTATGCTGTCGGAAAAAGTGGGTGAAACCGTAGGCTACCGGGTCAGGCTGGAGGCCTGTACCGGTCCCCGGACCCGTATTGAAGTCATCACTGAAGGGATACTTACCCGCATGCTGCAGACGGACCAGGCGCTGGCGGCGGTGGGTTTGATTATTTTCGATGAGTTTCATGAGCGCAGCCTGCAAGCCGACCTTGGCCTGGCACTGGCTTTGCAGTCGCAGGCCATATTGCGGGAGGATTTGCACCTGCTGGTTATGTCGGCGACCTTAGAGGCAGAGCCGGTGGCAGCTATCCTGGGCAATGCGCCGGTGATTTGCGGCGCCGGACAAGCCTTTCCGGTTGAGACACACTATCTGGAACGGCGGATAACCGAACGTCTGGAACCAGCTGTAACCCAGACTGTTTTTGCGGCTCTTAAAGTAAATCAAGGTGATATTCTGGTATTTTTACCCGGCGCCGGTGAAATTCGCCGGGTTCAGGCCGAACTAGCGGCCGGCGGTATCGGGAAACTGGCGCGGGTGGCCCCGTTATTCGGCAATTTGCCGCCGGCCGCGCAGGATGCTGCCTTGTTGCCCTGTGCACCTGGCGAGCGCAAAGTAGTGCTGGCTACAGCCATTGCCGAGACAAGCCTGACTGTCGCAGGCGTCCAAACCGTTATTGACAGTGGACTGATGCGGGTGTCCCGTTATTCGTCCAAGACCGGGCTCACCCGGCTGGAGACTGTCCGGGTTTCCCGCGCGGCTGCCGATCAACGGCGCGGCCGTGCCGGACGGTTGGGACCGGGTACATGCTACCGGCTCTGGACGAGACAGGATGATATGTATCTGGAGCCAAAAAACAAACCGGAAATTCTGTCGGCCGATCTGGCGTCCCTGGCTCTGGAACTAGCCGCCTGGGGCGTTAACGATCCGCACGAGCTTATGTGGCTGGATGAGCCGCCGGCGCCGGCACTTGTGCAGTCAAGGGAATTACTGGGCAAGCTTGGGGCAATCAATGAGAACGGGAATATTACCGGGCATGGGCGGCAGATGGTCAACACCGGGCTGGAGCCGAGGCTGGCCCACATGATACTTAAAGCCGGCGAACTGGGGTTTGGCGGTTTGGCCTGTGAACTGGCCGCTATCCTCAGTGAAAGGGATTTTTTTCTGGAGAATGGCGGCAGGCCGGATGCCGATTTGCGTTTGCGGGTGGAGGCTATTCACACGGCCGGCAAGGGCAGGGGGCCGCAGCCGGGAGCGATTGGCCGCATAATAGAGAGTAGCAAACGCTTAAAACGGATTTTGGGCTTTGCGGGCAGCCAGGCGGCTGACAGCGATTTCTGTGGTTTGGTACTGGCATTTGCCTATCCGGACAGAATTGGGCAGCAGCGGGGCGAGGGACGCTTGCTGCTGGAAAACGGGCGCGGTGCCATGCTGCCTGAAGGGCAGACATTAATCCACAGTTCTTATATTGTAGCTGCCGAACTTGATGATCAGGGAAGCGACAGCAGAATTTTTTTGGCTGCACCGATTTCTCGCGAACAAATAGAACGACATTTCTGCCGGCAGATCGTAGAGGAAACGTCTGTTGTCTGGAATGCGGCCGCGCAGGCGGTACGCGCTAAACGGTACAGGCGTCTCGGGGCAATCGTTCTGAGCGAAAGCCCGTGCCCTAATCCTGAGCCGGCGGCTGTTACCGGCGCTCTCTTAACCGGAATTGCCCAGGAAGGCTTGTCAATACTTCCCTGGAGCAAGCAGGCGCAGCAGCTGCGCCTGCGGTTGTTGTTTGTAAAACAGTATGAGGCCAGCTGGCCTGATGCTGCGGATGATTATTTGCTGAATACGCTGGCCGCCTGGCTGGGGCCGTATGTTGACGGTCTGACCAACCGGACGCAGCTGGCGCAGTTGAATATGCTGACGATAGTAAGCAATATGCTGACCTGGCAGCAGCGGCAGGAACTGGACGAGTATGCCCCTACCCACATACTTGTCCCTAGCGGACAGCGCATCCCTATTGACTATAGCAGACCTGAGTGCCCCATCCTGGCCGTTAAACTGCAGGAAATGTTCGGATTGCAGGAAACTCCGTGCATTGCGCGCGGCCGGGTGCCGCTTACCTTGCACCTGCTGTCCCCGGCGCAGCGGCCGGTGCAGGTGACGCGTGATTTGGCCAGTTTTTGGCGGACGACCTACTTTGAAGTAAAAAAAGATTTGTTGGGACGATATCCCAAACATTATTGGCCTGACGATCCGGCGACAGCGATACCAACCAGCCGGGTGCGCCCTAGGAATTACAATGAACAGAAGACATAACAATGCCCGTAAAATAGCCAAGGTATTTGGCTTGACATAACCATACGGGTATGATAGAATGAATTCTGTCGTCAGCGACAATTGTAAATGGTGGCTGTGGTGAAGCGGTTAACACGCCGGATTGTGGCTCCGGTATTCGAGGGTTCGAGACCCTCCAGTCACCCCATTTCAACTCTGTAGTAGGGGCGTAGCCAAGTCGGTAAGGCAACGGACTTTGACTCCGTCATGCGTTGGTTCGAGTCCAGCCGCCCCTGCCAACTAGTTCTATAAGGTAGCTACTGCGTAGCATTGAATTGTCTCCTGTTGCGTCTATATTCAATGGGTGTACAC
>JAEZQV010000389.1 GCA_023441125.1 Bacillota bacterium | reverse complement strand
GTATGAAGCAGCGGGTAAGTGTTGCCCGCGCCTTTGCCAACGACCCGGAAATCCTCTTAATGGATGAACCCTTCGGCGCTTTGGATGAGCAAAACAGAATTATCCTGCAGCAGGAGCTGCTGCGCATCTGGGAATTAAGTAAAAAGACGACCGTTTTTATCACCCATAGCATTGATGAAGCCTTGTGTCTCAGCGACCGTATTATGATTATGACGGCTCACCCCGGCACGGTAAAAACCATTGTCAATGTTGATCTGCCCCGTCCCCGTGACATTGCTGCCATCCGGACTACCATGCGTTACAATGAGCTGTTTCAGACCATTTGGCTGACACTTAGCGAGGAAGTATTAAAGGTCAAGGAATTGGAGATGGGAATAACTAAACAAAAAGAACGCCTGTAAGGCGTTCTTTTTGTTTACTGCTGGCAGGGGCAGTAGGACTTGAACCCACAACCAATGGTTTTGGAGACCACTCTAGGTTCTATTATACCATACGCTCAAGGCACTGTCCAAAAGCAAAAGCACAGCATCTTTCTGCAAAGTTGTGTATCCAACATTATGCAAAACCTAATATATTGATTTTATTGCGTCTTACACTCATGCAATCCAATGTCCATCTTTGGGTATTTTCATTGTCTCTTTATATTTCATTAATATATTGCTTATTGTTTTTAATGCTAATATATCTATACCCATAGAATTTTTCTCTGCATAATGACAGCATTTTGTGATCTTTATTTTTTCGGATATGTTTTCAAATTCAGTATCTTCAAATGCTGTTAACATTATTTCAATTCTACCGTCATATGATCGTGCTATTTCCTTATCATATGGGAAATTAAAGTTTTCCCCTGAATATGCGTAAATAGCCTTACCATCCTCTATACTCAATAATTTATAAACTGCTTCTAAACCGCGACTCATAAACATTCCCTTTCTACACCACAGCCAAAAACACGGTTCTTTTTTGCGTTTAGCATGGTGATTATACTTTTCGTACATCCTTATCAGTTAGCGTACCTTCCTAATTATCTCTGGACTATGAGTTATTTATCTTTAATGAGTTATTATTTAAATAATTCCATCGCTTTCTGCTTTGCAATTATATTCAAAGCTGCATCTTTGTGTGTCTCAACAATTATTTCCTTACATATAATTTCAAAGCATGAATCATGAAAGAAAAAAATATAATGCTTACCCTCCATAAATCTGTCCTTATTATGATATGGATGAACACTATTACCCTTTTCTAGTTCCGCATACCAATCCGAATTTTCCACTTCATAAATCCGATAAGGTAATAGTCCTAACTTCTTATATTTATGACCCGCATATGCTTCATCATTGGGCCAACCATATTTCACCTGCTTATAATGCTTAAATTGAACACAAGCTACGCCTACATCATCATTATTATCTCTAACATGTATAGTAGTGCCATCCCAGTTTGGTTCAGAATGATGTAGATAAAATATAAGCGTCACCACATATTCATCCGATAATACAATTGGACTTGGAGCACCGCTATCCATCGGAATGCCTAAATCTAATTCTTTTAAGACAGGTTTACTCCTTGTAAATAACTCCATATTGAACCTCCAAATAATAAAAAAACGATTTTTGAGTCCACAATCATTTTGAGTTTATTATTCATTATGCTAATCTCCCTTATTAGCTGATACATTATTCGTTTATCCTATTACTTAATTCCCCAACCATCTTCCAATTACCTCCCAATTCTCATGCGCGTCCACCCCTATTTTATAGTAGACACGAGACTTGGCAGGTGTATGTTAAAATCTAAGAATTACCCCTGAAAATAAAAAATAGAGAACCTCTCAACATGAGAAATTCTCTACATTTGCTGGCAGGGGCAGTAGGACTTGAACCCACAACCAATGGTTTTGGAGACCACTACTCTACCAATTGAGCTATACCCCTATATGGATGGAGCGGAAAACGAGATTCGAACTCGCGACCCTCGCCTTGGCAAGGCGATGCTCTACCGCTGAGCTACTTCCGCTTATATGGCGACCCCGAACGGATTTGAACCGTCGATCTCCGCCGTGACAGGGCGGCATGTTAGACCGCTACACCACGGGGCCGCATATGCAGGGATGATCTCCCTGACGGAATCTAATATTACCATGCTTTGATGATAATATCAATAGCTTTTAACGGTGTTTTCAGAAAAATATTTATGTATAGCTCCGTTTTTTGCCTTCGTTTTACCTTGTTTGCTTATTTGTCCGGCCAAAGAAATTCCTGCAGCTACTAATTTAAACGTCCTAACAGGCTGTACATTTTCTGTACAGCCTGTTTAGCTTGGCTTGGATTTAAATCCTGTTTACAGCTTGCGGCTGCCGCGTTTTGTTACAGCTACGCCCGCTTTGCACAGCGGGCAGCTTTCCGCCTGGTACGTCGGGACCGTCAGATGCAGCAGCGCCTGCGACGGGATGCCAAAATCGGCTTTACCGCCGCTGCGGTCTACCAGCATGCCCACCGCAACAGGAATCCCGCCCTGCTCGCGGACAACGTCAACCACCTCTTTAACAGAACCGCCGGTGGTAACAATGTCTTCCACAATTAGGACACGCTGGCCTTTTTCAATGACAAAGCCGCGGCGCAGCGTCATCTGGCCATTTTCGCGCTCGGTGAAGATGGCACGGGTACCGAGGTGTTTTCCCACCTCGTGCGCCAGAATAATCCCGCCGGTTACCGGCCCGACCACCAGCTCAATATTATCATTTTTGAAGCGTTCGGCCAGTGCGGCGCAAAGTTTTTCGGTATGCTTCGGGTACTGCAGAACCTGGAATTTTTCAACATACAGCGGGCTATGCAACCCTGAAGTCAGGAGAAAATGCCCTTCTAAGATAGCGCCGGTCTCGATAAACAGTTGTTTTACTTCTGCCTCATTCATTTATGCCTGCCCCATTTCCTCTAAAATTGCCAATGCGGCCGCACGCGGCTGTTGGGCAGCCGTTATCGGCCGGCCTACCACCAGATAATGCGCACCGGCTTTGAGAGCCTCGGCCGGTGTGGCTACCCGGCTTTGATCATTTAAAGCCGCGCCTTGCGGGCGGACACCCGGCGTAACAATCGCGAAATCACTGCCGCAGGCCGCGCGGATCAGCCCAGCTTCCTGCGGCGAAGCCACTACGCCGTCCAGCCCGGCTTCCTGGGCCATTTTAGCCAAATGTACGACCTGGTCGGGAATAGTGGCCGCATTTCTGAGTGTAGCCCATTCGGCAGCATCCATACTTGTCAGTACAGTAACAGCAATCAGTCTGGGCCGTGGAATATTGAGATGCTTCGCCGTTTCCGCCACTTTGTCGGCAGCAGCCCGCATCATGGCCGGTCCGCCCGCGGCCTGCACATTGATCATGGCCACCCCAAGCCGGGTCAGTGAAGCGGCGCCTTGGGCCACGGTATTGGGGATGTCATGCATTTTTAAGTCCAGAAAAACTTCTTTGCCTTGGGCCTGTAAATAGTGCAGGCAATCCATACCCACACTGTAAAAAAGCTGCATACCTACCTTATAATAGGTTACTGCATCACCCAAAGTTTCAACCAGATGCCTGACTTCCGCCATAGTGGCGACATCCAGGGCTACGATCAGCCGGTTGCGTACTTGATTCATTTAGTCATCCTCCATGAAATGCGAAATTAACCGCAGTTAACTTGGCCGACCAATTCGCTTACCTGCTTTAACCCGCGATCGGTAAGGTAGTTTTGGATACCTGCGGCAACGTCAACAGCGGCATACGGATTTACAAAATTGGCGGTGCCAACCGCCACGGCACTCGCTCCGGCCAGAAAAAATTCTATGGCATCCGCCGCAGACATAATACCGCCCATGCCAATAACCGGCACCTTTACAGCCCTGGCTACCTGCCATACCATCCGCACAGCCACAGGTTTAACAGCCGGTCCGGAAAAGCCGCCAACAATATTGCCCAATACCGGCCGCCAGCTGCGGATATCAATAGCCATTCCCAGCAGCGTGTTAATCAGCGAAATGGCGTCGGCCCCCGCCGTTTCCACGGCTTTAGCCATCAAGGCAATATCGGTAACATTGGGCGATAGTTTGACAATAACCGGCAAGCCGGTCCTGGCCTTGACCGCGGCCACTACCTGGGCGGCACTGTTCGGACAAGTACCGAAGGCAATCCCGCCTTGTTTGACATTCGGGCAGGATATATTTACCTCCAGCCCGGCTACCCCCGACTTGTCCAGCCGGGCGGCCAGTTCACCGTATTCTTCGACGGTATTGCCGGAAATGTTGACGATGACCGGCACATCATATTTAACCAGTTTAGGCATAATCTCCTGAACAAATACCTCGCTGCCGGGATTTTCCAGGCCGATGGAATTAAGCATGCCCGCCGGTGTTTCGGCAATGCGCCGGCCGCTGTTGCCGGCTTTGGGAGCCAAAGTTGTGCCTTTAACAACAATAGCTCCCACTTGATTCAAATCCACAAAATCACTGTATTCCAAACCAAAACCAAAGGTACCCGACGCCGTCATAACCGGCGTTTTCATTTTTATGCCGGCAATATCAACAGCCAGCATTGCATCAGACAGACTCACCAGACCACCTCCCCCGCGCCAAATACCGGCCCGTCGGTACAAACCTTGTGACGTTTGCCGCTGGCGCCGGCGCAGGTGCAGGACAGGCAGGCCCCAACCCCGCAGGCCATATATTCTTCCAGCGAAACCTGACAGAAGATATGGTGCCGGGTGGCAATTTCAGCAACCCCTTTCAGCATGGCCTGCGGCCCGCAGGCATAAACAGCATCAAACTTACCGGCCGCCAACAGTTCAGGCAGGATGTCCACCGTAAACCCGCGGTGGCCGACACTGCCGTCATCGGTGGTTGTGTGAATATGCGGGCAGACATTCGCAAACAGATTCGACCAGAACAGTTCCTGCTCATTGCGGCCGCCCATCAGCAGGGTGGCCGGATACGGGCAAAAGGCTCTGGCCAGCATGAGTAACGGCGCCAGTCCCATACCGCCGCCTACCAGGAGGGGGCGCTGGCCGGTCAGGGTAAAACCATTGCCCAGCGGCCCCAGACAATCAATAGAATCTCCCGGTTTCAGCCGGGTCATAAGCGACGTACCGCGGCCGACAACACGATAAATCAGGGTCAGCGTTCCTTTTGGGGCATCACCGTCGGCAATACTGAAGGGCCGCCGCAAGAGCGGATCAAACGTATCATTCAGCCGGATGTGCACAAACTGGCCCGGACGGGCGATACCGGCAATCTCGGGGACGGCCAGTCTCAGTTCCCATACATCGCTGACTATTGCGCTGTGTTCCACCACCTGAGCCTTAACACAGGTTTTATTCACGGATTTTTTCGCCTCCACCCACATAGTCCTGCAGTGCCAGCACATAGAGAAATTTGCTTTGCCGCATGATGCTGAGCACGTCCAGAACCGCGCTGGCCGTGTCCATAGAGGTCAGGCACGGCAGGGAGTGTTCAACCGCCGCCCTTCGGATCTTGAAGCCGTCGCTTTCAAAATCCCGGCCTTTGGTCAGGGTATTAATAACCATGTTGATTTTTCCGGCCTTAATCATCTCGATGATTTCAGGCTGCTGTTCATGGAGTTTAGGCACTTCACCGACTTTTAACCCCAGGGACCGGAGGTATTTCGCCGTACCGCTGGTAGCAATAAGTTCATAGCCCATTCTGCTAAACTCCCTGGCGATCTCACCGGCCTCCGCCTTGTCTTTATCGGCAACCGTTACCAGGACAGTTCCTTCCTGCGGCACATTCATGCCGGCGCCGACAATGCCCTTGTACAGAGCGCGGGAGTAATGATAGTCAATGCCCATAACTTCACCGGTTGACTTCATCTCCGGTCCAAGGGAAATATCCACCTGCTGCATTTTGGCAAAGGAGAACACCGGTACTTTTACGGCAATATATTCTCTGGCCGGCATGAGCCCCGAACCATAGCCCATATTCTTCAGGGTATCGCCAATAGCGATGCGGGTGGCTACATCCACCATGGGTATATCGGTGATCTTGCTCAGGAACGGAATTGTCCGGCTGGAGCGGGGATTGACCTCCAGCACAAAGACAGACTCGTCGACAATAACATACTGGATGTTGATCAGGCCTTTAACCTTAAGTCCTTTAGCCAGGCGTCCGGTGTAATCAACGATAGTGTCGATGACTTTGGGAGACAGCGTCTGAGGCGGGTATACGGCAATGCTGTCGCCGGAATGTACGCCGGCGCGTTCAATATGCTCCATTATTCCCGGGATCAGGAAGTCCTCGCCATCGGCAATGGCGTCCACTTCCACCTCAGTGCCCTGCATATAGCGGTCAACCAGCACCGGATGCTCCGGTGAGGCTTTTACAGCCCGGACCATATAATCTTTTAATTCTTCTTCATTATATACTATTTCCATGGCCCGGCCGCCCAGCACGTAAGACGGCCGGACCACCACCGGGTAACCGATGCGGGCGGCGGCAGCCGGTGCCAGGGCGGCGTCGGTGATGGTTTCACCCTGCGGCCGGGGAATATTGAGTTGTCCCAGCAGTTCTTCAAACTTCTCCCGGTCTTCTGCCCGGTCGATTCCTTCCACGCTGGTGCCAAAAATTTTGACGCCGGCACGGGACAGCGGGCCAGCCAGGTTAATCGCGGTCTGCCCGCCAAACTGTACAATGACGCCGTCCGGTTTTTCTTTGTCAATAATATTAAGTACATCTTCCGGCGTAAGCGGTTCAAAGTACAACCGGTCTGAAGTATCAAAGTCAGTGGATACCGTTTCCGGGTTGTTGTTGACAATAACGGATTCTATGCCCATCTCCCGGAGAGCCCATACGGAATGCACCGAGCAATAGTCGAACTCGATGCCCTGGCCGATGCGGATAGGTCCGGAGCCCAGTACCATAACTTTGCGCTTATTGGTGGTAACAACTTCGTCTTCCTGCGCGTAAGTCGAGTAATAGTAAGGAGTAACGGCTTCAAATTCGGCGGCGCAGGTGTCTACCATTTTGTAGTTAGGCACAATGTTGGCCTGTTTGCGCATTTCCCGGACCTGATAAACAGTTTTGCCGGCAAGTTCGGCAATCGACTTATCAGCAAACCCCATTTTTTTGGCGTTCAACAGTACTGCCGGCGTCAGTTCCTGGTTGATTCTTTGCTCCATAGCCACGATATTGGCGATTTTGTCCAGGAAGAATTTATCAATTGCTGTTATGGCCTGTATTTCACTTACCGTTACACCCCGGCGCAGGGCTTCGGCGATGACAAAGGCCCGTTCGTCATTGGCCAGTGTAAGCTTGGCCTTGACTTCACCGTCGCCAAGCTTTGCCAGTTCAGGGATATACAGGCGGTTTAAGCCGATTTCCAGGGAACGCACGGCCTTCAGTAATGCGCCTTCAAAATTACGGTCAATAGACATTACCTCACCGGTGGCTTTCATCTGCGTGCCCAGAATCCGGTCGGCGAAGCTAAATTTATCGAAAGGCCAGCGTGGGAACTTGACTACCACATAGTCAAGCGCCGGCTCAAAGCAGGCCTTGGTTTTCCCGGTTACGGCGTTGGTGATTTCATCCAGGGTATAGCCGATGGCAATCTTGGTGGCAACCTTGGCAATGGGATAGCCGGTAGCCTTGGAAGCCAGGGCGCTGGACCGGCTTACCCGCGGATTTACCTCAATTACGATATAGTTGCTGCTTTTGGGGTCCAAGGCATACTGAACATTGCAGCCGCCTTCAATGCCGAGGGAACGGATAATTTTGAGCGAAGCGCTTCTCAGCATCTGGTATTCATAGTCGGTCAGTGTCTGTGATGGCGCAACAACAATACTGTCGCCGGTATGTATGCCGACAGGGTCAAAGTTTTCCATGTTGCAAACCGTGATGCAGTTATCGGCGGCATCACGGATAACTTCGTATTCAATTTCTTTCCAGCCGGCCACGCTGCGTTCAATTAACGCCTGCCCGATCAGGCTGTATTTCAGGCCACGGTTTACCGTATCAATAAGCTCTTCATCACTATGGGCGATACCGCCGCCTGTTCCGCCCAAGGTATAAGCCGGACGCACAATCAGCGGATAGCCGATCTCCTGCGCGAAATTAAGCGCGCTGTCAATATCCTCTACAATGGTGCTCGCCGGGATCGGCTGACCGAGTTCTTCCATGGTGGCCTTGAACAGTTCCCGGTCTTCCGCTTTTTTTATCGCTTCCAGCGGTGTACCCAACAATTCCACCTGATATTTTTCCAATACGCCATTTTCAGCAAGCTTAACCGCCAGATTGAGACCAGCCTGGCCCCCCAGAGTGGCCAGCAAGCCGTCCGGACGCTCTTTGGCAATAATTTCTTCCAGGTATTCCGGGGTAAGCGGTTCGATATATACCCAGTCGGCAATATGGGTATCGGTCATGATAGTGGCTGGATTGCTGTTTACCAGAACTACCTCAAACCCTTCCTCTTTCAGCGCCTGGCAGGCCTGTGTGCCGGCATAATCGAATTCGGCGGCTTGGCCAATTACTATCGGGCCTGAACCAATTACCATAACTTTGCGCAATTTTTCTTTTTTCGGCACCGTTAGTTCCCCCTTGCCTTATTCGTTTCTTTGTTGAGCAGTTTCATAAATTCCTCAAACAGATAAGTGCTGTCATCCGGTCCGGGGGCCGCCTCCGGGTGATACTGCACCGAGAATACAGGCAGACTGTTATGCCGCATGCCTTCCACCGTATCATCATTTACCGCGCGGTGGGTCACCGTCACGTCAAGGTTTTCGAGTGATTTTTCGTCGATGGCATAGCCATGGTTCTGGGATGTGATATAGACCCGGCCTGTAGCCAGATCCTTGACCGGATGATTGGAACCGCGGTGACCGAACTTTAGTTTGTAAGTATCACCGCCCAAAGCCAGACCAATCAATTGATGGCCAAGGCAGATGCCAAATACCGGTTTTTTCCCCAGGAGTTCTCTTACAGTATCCACCGGCGCATCTTTAGGATCTCCCGGTCCATTGGACAGGAATATGCCGTCCGGCGCGAGCGCCAGCACCTCTTCAGCCGGCGTATCAGCCGGCAGCACGGTAATATCGCAACCGGCCTTGGCCATGGAATTCAGGATGTTGCGCTTAATACCAAAATCCATAACCGCAATGTGCGGGCCATTTCCCGGTATTCTATAGACTTCCTTGGTGGTGACTTCATCAACAACTTCCGTACACAGCGGCTCGGCAAACAAGTCGGCAATCTCTTTTTCCGTTGCCTCGCCGGGCACAATAACGCCTTTCATGGTACCATGCGAGCGGATCCGTCTGGTAATGGCCCTGGTATCGACTCCATAAAGGCAAGGTATGTTGCGGGACTTAAGATAGGAAACCAAAGAGTCTTCCGCCTGCCAGCTGCTAGGCTGGCCGCAGAGCTCGCTGATTACAAAACCGCGTACAAACGACTGCCTGGCTTGTTCAAATAGCTCAGCCACTCCGTAATTACCGATAAGTGGATAGGTCATTGTTACAATTTGTCCGCAATAGGACGGATCTGTTAATACTTCTTGATAACCGGTCATACCGGTGTTGAATACTACTTCCCCAACTGCTTTTGTACCGGAAGCAAGCATCCCTTGGAAAACGCTGCCGTCTTCCAAAATCAGTTTGCCAATCATTTAAGCACCTCGCCATTTTGCATAATTATACTGCCATTCACTATAGTAATTAGCGATTTGCCCTTAAAATTCCTGCCTTCAAATGGAGAATGTTTACCGCGAGTATAAAAATTTATGCAGTTTATAGTCCATTCGTATTCAGTATCGATGATCGTAATGTCGGCCGGCGCCCCTACCTTCAGTTCGCCCCTGTCCAAGCCGAGGATTTTTGCCGGAGCATAGGACATTTTGGCAATAATTTCCGGAAGTGAAAGCTTGCCGGTATGGTAGAGTCCTGTCAGCACAACGCCGACGGCGGTCTCCAGCCCGGCAAAACCGCTGGGAGCATAACGAAACTCCACATCTTTTTCTTCAAAGGCATGAGGAGCATGGTCAGTAGCAATGGCATCCAGCGTTCCATCCTTAAGACCGGCAATCAGCGCGTCGACATGGTCGGCGGACCGCAGTGGCGGATTTACTTTAAACGCCGTGTTAAAACTTTTTAGTTCGTTATCCGTCAGGGTCAGGTGGTGCGGTGTAGCCTCGGCCGTTACTTTTACCCCCCGCTGTTTGGCCTGACGGATAATTTCAACCGCCCCTTTGCTGCTGACATGGGCGATATGAATAGGTGAACCGGTGTATTCCGCCAGCATGATATCCCTGGCTACCGCGATATCCTCAGCTACCGACGGCCGCCCTTTGAGCCCCAGCATAGCCGACACGGCCCCTTCGTGCATATAGCCTTCACCGGCCAGTTCCTCATCCTCCGAGTGGGTAATAACCGGCCGCTCGAACATACCGGTATATTCCAGACCGGTCTTTAACAGCCGGGTACTGTCCAAATGACCGCCATCGTCCGAGATGGCTACGGCACCGGCGGCGATCATATCGCCGATTTCAGCCAGTTCTTTGCCTTCCATTCCTTTACTTAACGCACCGATTATTTTGAGATTAACAACACCTTCTGTTTGGCCGCGTTGTATAAGGCCTGACACCAGAATGGAATTATCAACTGTTGGCTTGGTATTAGGCATGCAGGCTACCGTGGTAAAACCGCCAGCCGCAGCGGCGCGCGTGCCGGATGCAATGTCTTCCTTGGCTTCCAGCCCCGGTTCCCTGAGGTGTACATGCATGTCTACCAGGCCGGGAGCCACCACCAACCCGGCGGCGTCAATCACCTGCGCGTCAATATCGGTAATATTCTGGCCAATCGCCGCGATCTTGCCGTTTTCAATGAGAATGTCACCGGTCATATCCAGCTGATCTGCCGGGTTTATAATCCGTCCGCCATTAATTAGCAGTTTCAATCTGAGTCCCTCCCATCAGTACCAAGAATAACAGCGCCATTCTGACCGCCAATCCGTTCTTCACCTGTTCCTGTATGGCCGACTGTTCGCCATAGGCGATATCCGGCGCAATTTCCAGGCCCCGGTTCATAGGGCCCGGGTGCAGTAAGAGAGCATCCGGCTTGGCCAAAGCCAGCCGTTTGGCATTCACACCAAAAATCCGGGCATATTCCCGCGCTGACGGAAACAGGCCTTTTTGCTGGCGTTCACGCTGAATTCGGAGCACATTGACGACATCAGCCTGGTCTAAGGCCTCTTCAATCCGGCTGTGTACTTTTATGCCGGCCTCTTCAATATCGCGCGGCAACAGCGTCTTAGGTCCGGCCACATGGACTTCGGCTCCCATTTTTAAAAGCCCCCAGATATTCGAACGGGCCACACGGCTATGTAGAATATCGCCGACAATGGCTACCTTCAGTCCGTCAATTTTTCCTTTATACTGCCTGATCGTAAACATGTCCAACAGCCCCTGCGTTGGATGCTCATGGGCCCCGTCACCGGCATTGATAATAATCGGTTTGACTGCATTGGCGGCGAAGTGAGCCGAGCCTTCGGCTTCATGGCGCATTACAATGATATCAACCCCCATGGCTTCGACGGTAAGAAGAGTGTCCCGTAAACTTTCGCCTTTGGCTACACTGCTGGTGCTTGTCGAAATGTTAACAACATCAGCGCCCAGATATTTACCGGCCAGTTCAAACGAAGTACGCGTCCGGGTACTGTTCTCAAAAAACAGGTTAATGATGGATTTGCCACGCAGCGTGGGCGCTTTTTTAATGTCGCGGTCAATGATGTTTTTCATTTCTTTGGCCGTGTCCAGAATCAGGTTCATTTCGCCGGCGCTCATGGTTTCCAGACCAAGAATGTCTTTGTTTCTGAGTGATACTTGTGCTTTACTCATCACACACTCTCCCTTCGAATTTCAAACGCAGTAAATAAAAAACTCCTTGCCAGGAAGAGCAAGGAGGTATTAAAACCATTGCCACATGAAAAGTGACCGGCAATATCATCCTTGCAGACCTCTCTGGGCCAACTTAAAGGATAGTATTTGTTTTTATCAGATATAATAAAAGCCTTCTTACCGTGAATGCACGCAAGAAGGCGAATAATCCTTTACCGTCCCCTTGCCAGCCTCACAGGACCAGCTTAAAGGCCATATTATGATAGTAATAATGATAACAGAATGCGCCCGGATTTGTCAAGGATAAAACAGTAAGAGCCTTTGAAAGTCTCAAAAGCTCTTACTAGTGGTGCGGTTGGTGAGATTTGAACTCACACGCCTTGTGAGCGCCACCCCCTCAAGATGGTGCGTCTGCCAGTTCCGCCACAACCGCGTATTTAATTGGTGGTGCGGTCGAGTGGATTTGAACCACCACGAGGTTGCCCCCACTAGCTCCTGAGGCTAGCGCGTCTGCCGTTCCGCCACGACCGCATATACTTATGTCACGCTTACGCAACATA
>JAEZQV010000043.1 GCA_023441125.1 Bacillota bacterium | reverse complement strand
GTATAATCTGGTTGTAATTTCTTTGTCTTCACAAACTTGATTTTACAACAAAAAATGGCAACCGGCACTAGCCGGAAGCCATTTTTTGTTTTTTAGGGCCGCCTTAGCGCGACAGCCCCTTTTCCTTTAGGGCGACGCTAACAGCCGCTCGCCCTCAGCGCCAATAAAATACCAACAATTAATGCAAAATTCACATAACTCAAATAAGGATTCAATATTTCATTTTTGGACTAAGACATATTATTCTGAAAATGAAACCAATGAAAAAGCTAAAATTTGAAAGGGGTTGTGCTAGTTATGAGGGAAATTCGGTTTCATGGCAAGGGAGGACAGGGAGTTATCAAATCAGCGCAGACAATTGTTCAGTCAGTGGTAGAAGCAGGAGCTTACGCACATTTTATACCATCCTTCGGTGTAGAAAGAAAAGGCTCCCCTGTACATGGCTTTTTCAGATTGGACAATAAGGACATTAAAATTAAATCTCAGGTTTATCATCCCGAGGCGATATTGATTTATGATGATTCTTTGGTGAGTGAGCCTGCCACCTTGGCGGGGCTGAAGCCCGGCGGTACGGTTATCATCAATTCTACTAAGTCATTAGAAGAATTGGATCTGCCGGAAGAGGCCGCTCATGTTTACACTGTCGATGCAACGAGCATAGCTCTGGACAAAATCAAGCTGGATATACCCAATACTGTTATGCTGGGCGCCTACGCCAAGGTTCTTGGTGATGTTGATTGGGATATTTTACAGAGAAACATTGCCGGCGGCTTTGGCGAGGCAAACCTGCTGGCAGCCAGGGCCGGATATGACTCGGTAAAATGTATTAAAGGTTAGGAGAGAAAAGGATATGGCAGATAGGAAATATAGGGCGCTTATCGGGGATGAAGGTTTATACGTCCTTGAGACCGCTAGTTGGCGAACTGAAAAACCGGTGATGAATAAGGAAAAATGCATCGAATGCGGTATTTGTCTAACATTTTGCCCGGTGTGCTCAATAGAAGGAACAAGTGATAAAAAATATAGTATCAATTACAGTCATTGCAAAGGCTGTGGAATCTGCGCCAAAGAGTGTCCGCATAAAGCGATCGATATGGTATCTGAAAGAGAAGGAGGAAGCAAATAATGGCATCCACTTTGAAAGCAATAACAGGTAACAAAGCTGCAGCAATCGGCGCAGCTTTGTGTAAACCAGACTTAGTCGCAGCTTACCCCATTACGCCGCAATCCTCTGTTGTCGAAATGCTAGCTGATATGGTTGCCAATGGAAAGCTCGATTCTGAGATGGTGCTTGTGGAATCCGAGCATTCGGCTATGAGCATAGTTCAGGGAGCGGCTTTGTCAGGGGGACGAACCTTTACTGCCACTAGCGGTAACGGTCTGGCATTGATGTACGAGCCATATTGCCGGCAGTCTACTCTCAGATTGCCTACGGTAATGGCGCTCGCCACCAGAGAAATGCAATCTCCTCATACTGTGTTCAGCGGCCAGCAAGATGCTATGTCAGTCAGGGACGGCGGCTGGATACAGGTATTTTGCGAAAACAACCAAGAAATTCTGGATATGATTATCCAGGGCTATAAAATCTCTGAGCATCCGGAGGTTCTTCTGCCGCTCAATGTTTGTTATGACGGCTTCTATTTATCTCACCTTGATGAACGGGTAGCAATCCCGGACCAGGAAACAGTCACAAATTTTGTCGGTACATTCGAGTCGGCTCATTATATCTTTGATCCTGAGCAGCCCATGGCCATTGATCCGATTGCTTCCGGCCAATTCGCCATGAATTACCGCAGATCCCATTTACTGGGAATGCAGGATGCATTAAAAGTCATTGACGATGTGGATAAAGAATTTGGCGAAGCCTTTGGCCGTATTCATGGCGGCGTTATTGATACCTATTTGTGCGATGACGCCGATATTGTTATCGTCACTATCGGCGTCACCACCGGCACAGTCAGAGAAGCCATCGACGTGGCCAGAGCGGCGGGCAAAAAAGTAGGATTATTGAAAGTGCGATTTATGCGTCCCTTCCCGGCGGAAAAAATCAGAGAAGTATTGAAAGACAAAACAGGCTATGCCGTAATTGACAGAAGTGTTTCCTTCGGCTGGGATGCAGGTACGCTGTATGTTGAAGTCAGGTCAGCGTTAACCGGCTTGAATAATGATGCAGCAAGCTTCTCGGCGATTGGCGGCCTGGGGGGATCGGATATTACTCTGAAACATGTGTTGGAATGCATTGAGAAATTGGAGAAAATGAGCACAAATTCACCAGGCCAGCCGGAGACGGTATGGCTGGATTAATGAATATGAATCAACAGGAGGAGTTTCGATGACTTATATTGATACATTTAGAGAATCTAAGGATTTACTAACTCCGGGCACTTCTGCCTGTAAAGGCTGTGGCGGCGAGATGCTGCTGCGCAGAGTGTTGAAAATTGCCGGCAGCAACACCATCTTGGTTATTCCACCGGGATGTATGGCCGGCGCTGGTTCCATCGGGTGGGGAACATTGAGCGGAATGAAGATTCCTACGACGATGACGCTTTTGGATAATACGGCTTCATTTCTTACAGGCGTTACCCACATGTATCAAAGAAAAGGCCGGGAAGATGTGAATATTATCGGCTTTACCGGTGACGGCGCTACCGCGGACTGTGGGTTCCAATCCTTGTCGGGAGCCGCAGAACGGGGCGAAAAGATGCTGTACATCTGCTATGACAACGAAGGCTACATGAACACCGGCTACCAAAGGAGCTCCACGTCCTCCAAGGGTTCAAGAACCTCTACTACACCTGTAGGCAAAGTATTGAAAGGCAAGGATCAGCATCAAAAATTTATGCCGTTGATTATGATGATGCATAATGCCGAATATGTAGCGTCAGCTTCTCCCGCTAATATGGCGGACTTTGCCAAAAAAATTGAAAAAGGATTAGCGGCCAGCAAGAAAGGCTTTGCCTATATCCATTTGCTGTCGCCGTGCCCAACTGGTTGGGGTTATGAACCGAATCTGAGTATTGATTTTGCCAAAAAGGCTGTAAAAGCCAACTTTTTCTCGCTGATGGAATATGAAGAGGGCAAGTTAACCCTTAGAGACAACAAAAATCCGCTGTCTATAGCAGAATTTGTTAAAGGCATAAAGAAGTTTAAGCACTTAACTAATGAAACTATTGAACAACTGCAAAGCATGGTTGATTATAGAATGGCGATTCTCCGCAAACTGGCAGACGCTTAGCGCTTTCCCACAGAAACAGCGTCAACTGGGAATTGCTTATGTTAGGGCGCTAATGGTTAGTGGGGAATGATCGATATGATGAAGCCTGATTTTGTCCTGTCCTTGACGTGGATTGTGCTGTGCGTATTATATTCGCAGCGGCAGGATTAGGTATTGTATAGGAAGGTGAAATCCGTGTTCAAAAGTTTTGCCGAAATAGTTGAGGCATGTAAGAAGCAAAGCAAGAAAACCGTAGCCATTGCCTGTGCCGGCGATGATCTGGCCCTGGCAGCTGTGAGAGAAGTGGAGCGCTTAGGTATTTCCGAGTGCATCCTTATTGACAGTAAAGAAAAGATCATGAAAGCCGCCGAAAAAATCGGCTATGCCGTCAATGAAAAAAATATCGTAGAGGTCAGGAGCGAACCCGAGGCCGCCAGCAAGGCCGTGGCGTTGATTCACTCCGGCGACGCACACCTGCCCATGAAAGGCCAAATGCAGACCAATGATTATTTGCGGGCTATTCTCGACAAAGAAAAAGGCCTGCGGGGCAAAGGCCTTCTGAGTCATGTTGCGGTGTTTGAAAAGCCGGCAGGGGGCCTTTGGTTTGTCACTGACTGCGCCATGACCATTGCCCCGGACCTGCCGCAAAAGATCAACCTGATTGAAAATGCCGTATCAGTAGCCCGCCGGTTGGGGGTCGCTACGCCCAAAGTCGCCGTGGTTTCGTTTTTAGAGCAGGTAAGTCTGCAAGCCGCCTCCAGCACTGAGGCTGCAATTTTGAGTAAAATGGGCGAGCGGGGTCAGATTAAGAACTGCCTGATTGACGGACCCTTGGCCTTTGACAATGCTATTTCTGGCGAGGCGGCACAGCATAAAGGCATCAACGGGCCGGTAGCTGGCCAGGCTGATATCTTGCTGATGCCCAATATTGAAGTAGGCAATGTTCTGGCCAAATCTCTGTCCATGGTAGCCAAAGTCAATGCCTCCGGACTGGTGGCCGGGGCTACTGTGCCGGTCATCCAGTCCCCCCGGGCCGATCCAATGGAATCCAAGATCAATTCCATTGCCCTGAGTCAATATATTCTGGGATAGTATCTAAGCTTCTTTCCGCGCTTTGGCCACTTATATATCAGCAGGGTGCCTGCTGGCGCCTCTAAGCATAGCAGCGGGACCCGGAAAATTGCGAGGTGATATCTTGTATAAAATATTGGTTTTGAATTTTGGCTCCACGTCCTCAAAAATTGCCTACTACGAGGATGAAGTCTGCGTTGCCAAAGCCAGCATCGATCATCCCGCGTCCGAAATAAAACAATTTTCAAGTTTCTGGGAACAGGATGAATATCGCAGCAATGCCATCGACAACTTTATGAAAGAAAATAAAATCGAACCAGACACACTTAATGTCATTGTCAGCCGCGGTGGTCATACAAAACCCCTGGAAGGCGGCGTGTATCGGGTAAATGAAGCAATGCTTGCCCAGCAGGCCAGCGGTTTATACGGACAGCATCCTTGCGACTTGGGCAGTAAAATTGCTTATAGAATGTGCCAAACCTGCCAAGCGCTTCCTTTAATCGTAGATCCTCCCATAACAGATGAATTTGAACCGGTGGCAAGATTATCCGGTCATCCCTTAATTGAAAGAAGAAGCAGTTTCCACGCTTTAAGCCATAAAGCAACCGCGAAAAGGTATGCGAGAGAAAATGGCCTGAAATATGATGAATTAAACTTGATCGTAGTTCATCTGGGAGGAGGCATTTCGGTTGCACCTCACAAAAAAGGACGCATGATAGATGGCGACAACGGCCTGGAAGGAGACGGCGCTTTTTCCACAAACCGTACAGGCGCCTTGCCGGTAGGAGATCTGATCAGACTTTGTTATTCGGGCCAATACAATTACAAAGAAATGATAAAAATGGTAAACGGCAACGGCGGTTTAATGGCCTATTTGGGAACTGCCGATTGCAGAGAAATTGAAAACAACGCGGAAACTGATGCAAAATCAAGACTGTGCTTAGCTGCAATGGTTTATCAGGTCTGTAAGCAAATAGGAGCCATGGCCGCCGTCCTTCAGGGCGAAGTGAATCAAGTACTAATCACAGGCGGAATTGCCTTCTCGGCAAAAATCGTTCAAAACATTAAGGATAACGTAAGCTTCATTGCGCCTGTAACAGTTTATCCCGGGGAAAATGAAATGGATTCTCTGGCAAGAGGCGCGCTGGAAGGCATTCGGGGCATCCAGCCAATCAGACATATTACGATGTCGTCCCCTGCCTAGCCCTTGGCGCCAATTTCCGCTTCAGCGCAGGGGTGCTGTTGATAATAAAAGGTGATAATGGAATTTGAAAGGAGCAGCCTCTCATGAAAAAGATCGCTTTGGAAGAAGCATTTGCAGTAAAAGGTGTGGAAAAACTAACTCCCCAGTGTTGTACGCTGCGGGAGTTCCGGCAAAACGAAAGCAAGCTCATTGACTTGGCCGATATGCGGATCCGCGCTATGGACGAGGGCGAAGTGGATATCTCCGTGGTTTCAGCAACATCGCCGTCCATTCAGGGTCTGGAAGATTACAGAATTGAGGTTGAAACCGCCCGGACCTGGAACGACTATGTGGCAGAGGCTATCCAGCCTCACAAGAATCGCCTGCGGGCCTTCGCCTGTTTGCCCATGCGGGAACCGGATGCTGCCATCGCAGAGCTGAACCGGGGTGTGAAGGACTTGGGATTGGTAGGCGCGATGATCAATGGGTATGACAACTCCGGCAATCTGCCTCCCATCTACTACGATGCTCCGGAATATCTGGATTTTTGGAAAGCCGTTGAAGCGCTGGACGTTCCTGTTTATATCCATCCCCGGACAGTGCCGGATGATCGGGAAACCACTTATAAACCGTATCCGGAGTTAAGAGGGGCAGCTTGGGGATTTCATGTGGAGACAGCGGAACATATACTGCGGATGATAATCAGCGGCCTGTTCGATAAAGTTCCAAACCTAAAAATCATCTTGGGACACTTGGGAGAATTTTTGCCCTTCTGGTGTTATCGTATTGACCACCGCATCCAAAGAGAAGGCTGGGATGGTGAGGTGGCCGCTAAGAACGGGCGGCCGAGAAAGCTGTCCGTGACAGAATATGTAAAGCGCAACATCTACGCCACAACCACCGGATTTTTCTACACCCCGGCCTTGGAGCACACCTTGCAGGTAGTAGGCCCTGAACACGTTATGTATTCGGTGGATTATCCCTATGAAGACATGGTGGAGGCAAATGAATGGTTTAAAACTCTGGATTTTGCCCCGAGTGTATTGCAGGCCATCGCCTACGATAACGCGAAGAGAATCCTCAAGCTCTAACCGCAGCGGACATTTGCCAGTGCTGCCTTCCCATGGTCTCATTTGCCGCGAGGGCATGGGAGGGTGCATGACGCAGTTATTTCTTATGTCCATTCTGCAAGGCTGTAAGAAAGGCCTTGCAACAGTATAAAGATAAGTAATTATATTGGAGGGAAGATAATGAAAAATCCTGCTAATACTCCTGTTGTTGGTGCGGTGCTACAAAAGCGAACCAATTATCGGTGGGTTGTTCTAGCGATCATGTTTGCATTTTATGTGATTAATTTTGCCGACCGTACCAACATTGGCGTTGTTTTGCCAACGATTATCAAGGAGTTTAGTTTGACTAATTTTGAGGCGGGCTCATTGATGAGCTTCTTTTTCCTGGGATACGCCATAACCCAGATACCGGCAGGATTATTTATGAGCAAATTTGGACCGCGCGGGATGGTTTCCTTCTCGATTCTGGGATTCTCCATATTTACGTATTTGATTGGCACCGCGTCCAGCGTCGCCATGATGAAATGGTTCCGACTTGGCCTGGGGCTGTGTGAAGGGCCTAGCCCGGTTGGCGGTTCAGCGACAATCAAGAATTGGTATCCGCCCCAAGAGCAGGCAACTGCCGCCGGAATATTCGTGAGCGCCTCTTCCCTGGCATTGATGGCTGTACCGCCATTGGCGGTATGGATCATGGTAAATTACGGTTGGCGTTCTGTTTTCTACTGGTTCGCGATCCCCGGCATTGTGTTAGCGGTTATCTGGTATTTTTGCGTGCATAGCCGTCCGGAAGAAAGTCCCTATTGTAATGCGGCTGAAATAGAGTATATTCGCAATTCGACGGTTACAGCCGAAAGCCAGGAAGGGACTGGAAAGCCTCAAACCAACCTGGGCTGGTTAGATAAATTCATTCGTGCCCAAAAGGTTGAGTTGTTAGAAACCAATATTGCCGTATTTAAATCCTGGAATGTCTGGGGGGCGGCAATCACCTATTTCTTTATCACGAGTGTTACTTACGCTATGATGACGTGGATTCCCAGTTATCTGGTCAACGGTAAAGGTTATTCCTTCGCCAAGATGGGATGGGTTGCCGCATCGCCTTGGATTGGTGCATTGGTTGGTCAGATTGTTGGCGGCTGGATTTCAGATAAACTGCTGCTGAAACGGCGGAAACCCAATATGATGCTTGGCGCATTAAGTTTTATTGTAATGATCTACGTGCTGATTCATACGCCCAATGATGCGACCGTACTGTCTATTGTCTTGTTTTTAACCGGCGGTTTGCTGAATATAGGCTGGGGCTGCTATTTTGCCTATCCCATGGGTTTGACAACAGACAAAACCTACGCTACGGCCATAGCCATCGTTACATCTGTCGGTAACATGGGCGGTTTCGTCTCACCCATGATCGGCGGATATTTGTTAGACGTTTATAAAAGCTTTGATGTCATCTTCGTTTTTCTAGCCGTCTGTGCTTTCCTGAGTTTCCTAATGTCATTAACAATTGATGAGCCGATTCAGAATTAATCTCCGGTATGTCTTTCTGGCGGCTTGATCACCAACAAAAGGTATACATCTTTTAGCTGCAAAAAGGCTGGCTGGGAGGAGATTCGCGCTGGTAATGTTCAAGTTCTTGTGACGATTTCGGAAATATCAAGCATGGAGTGATAGTAATGACAAAAATATTCAAAATATTCTTGACGGTTGTTTGGGTGCTTATGTCACCGATCTCCGTA
>JAEZQV010000033.1 GCA_023441125.1 Bacillota bacterium | reverse complement strand
GCACGTATTTGCCGATCCGGACCAGCAAACCGGTAGCCAGAATAACCGCCATAATCACCATCATCAGGACGCCGGCCGCAAGCGGATGAGGCGCGGCGCCGGTGGCGGAAATAATGGCCTGAACGGGAGCGCCGCCAAACAGTGAAGTAACGATATCGGCGATACTGCTGATAATGGTCAGATGATCCAGGTTGACATCGGTTTTGGCCAAAGTCTGGGCCGTAATATTCCCAAAGGCAATGTTGGCGCCAATGTTAAGAGCGCTCAGTCCCAGCGCCCCGCGGATGACCGTTTTATTGAACGCCAGCTTTTGCAGAATAAACTTTTCGCGGCTGGGATCAACAGCCAGGGATTGCTGCTTATTCCCCCAAACACTCGCCAGCGATGAGATAACCACACAGCTGACAATAGTGTACACCAGCTTATCGGCCGGATTGGGTGTCAGGTAATAGGTAATGACGGCGGCCAGAACAGAGACACCGCCGACCACAGGCTTCCGGCCAGTCATCTCTACCGCCACCCGGGCCAGAACAATGCCGACACCGGCCATCATGGCACTGGTAATCACCGGGCCGATAAAACCGACAATGGCCTTAAACAGCCCCAGCAGCCCGACGGCGAGCAGGATAACGCCTTCCAGAAAAATCATGGAGACCCGCTCCTGAATGGTCCGTCCCATGGTTCCTACCAGCGTCAGCGTCTCCGCCTGGAAAGATATCGGGGCCACAACCCCCAACAGGCCGCAGCCGGCTGCGCCGATAATAAAACCGGCGGCCGTCGGCACCGAGGCAAAACCGAACGTCAGCGCATAGAGTCCTCCCGGCAAGGCATTAATGACAACGCCAACTGCTACTAATAAGTCCTGCATGGTTAACATGATGCTTCCCTCCCTAAAAAATAAAGCACGAGCATTTGCGCTTGTGCTTTATTCCATGAACACTTGCTTTATCCTGCAACAGAGCGGCAGAAGCGCAAGAATGTGATTAACCCTGGTAAATTTATGCTATCCTTAGCCGAACATGGCAATCCCCAAAGGGGTAACCAATAGCGGATGGGGCGGCACGTGAACGGCCCGGCCAAACGCTTTGCCGAATTCCTTTTCAAAGCCCTGTAAATACGCCGTGCCGCCAACCACGTAAACGGGATAGTCGTTGAATTCGTCTTTGCCGGCCAGCATACTCTTTACCACTGCCGCCATTTTTTCAATAACCGGTAGAATGACCGGCATGATCTTGCGATGCTGGGCCGGGTCCCGTTTCATAAGCTCCGCTGCTTCAAAAGGAATTTTGTACGCACCGGCCAGCACCAGCGATACATGCGTGCCGCCGGTCGGCTCATCCGCCGTAAAGACCAGCTCGCCATTGCGTAAAACGGCAATCCCGGTCGTGCCGCCGCCGATATCCACCACAATGCCATGGGTAATGTTCAGCGCCCTGGCGGCAGCTACCGGCTCATCCACCTGGCAGACAGGCTCCAGCCCGGCGCCGGCAATAACGTGGCCGCAGGCGGCCGCATTCCTCCCTACCGTTCCCGGCGGAATGGCCGTAGCCCCCTTATCCAGGGTAACCCCCATAATTTCTTCCACCTCGGCCTTTAACTCCTCGACAATAATCGTAGCGCCACGAAAATCAACCACCAGGCCATCCTTCACCACCGAGGCCCACCGTAAACTGCCGGCGACCGGATTGCCGGCCTCGTCGGTGACAACCAGGACAACATCGGCCGTGCCCAAGTCCACGCCGACTTTGTACGGTCCGGGCAAACCGGCGGCCGTTTTGGTTTCAATCAGTTCCTGCAATTTATAAATTTTTTCATAGGCTTCCATTATTATCCCCCTTGCCGTACCCCTTGATTGCACAAGCTATTGTTGTTTGATTCCCCGCCCAAGCGGCAAATACCTGTTACCATAACCATAAATATCTGACAGGATCTTTTAATTTTTTGCGCAAAAAAACCTCCCCGCCGGCAAAAGCATGCCCGACCGGAGAGATTTTCTGCCGTAGTATTGCCGGTTACTCGGCCGAGTCGCCGCCCTTAGCCAGCTGTTTGCTGCCGCCGGCCGCTATGCCGGTGCCGGTATGATACGGACTGTTGGCATTTACCGTCGGCTCGGCTACGCTAATGCCTCTTTCAATCAGCACTTCGCGCAGTACCCAGGGCTGGTCGGTAATCAGGCCGTCAACCCCCATATCAATCAGCATGTTCATCTTCGCCGGATGATTAACGGTCCAGGGTACTACTTTCAGCCCCAGTTCGTGCGCTTCGCTCACCAATTCCTGCGACAATTCCTCCCAATACGGCGACACCACATCGGCGCCGATGGCTTTAGCCGCTTTTACATAATCACCCTTGAACGTGTCGATGTCCAAACCGCCCATCCAGGGTGATGCGCCCGGCTCGTACGGCTGACGGCACATGCTGTCCCGGCCCCAGGCAGGCTGCTCACAGGTTAGCGCCACCAGCGTGATGCCGGGGTCCAGTTTCTTCATTGCTTGTAACGTCCGCCAGTCAAAAGACTGGAGCATTACCCGGTTTTCCATATGGTATTGTTTAATGATATCATGTACTTTTTTAACAAAAACAGCCGGCTCCGGACTGTTTTTTGCTTCCGGAAAAGCCGGATCGGGATAGGACTTGGTTTCGATATTAAACAGTATGCTGGTATTGCCATACGCGTTGGCTAACGCAAATACTTCCTCCAGGGTCGGCATGGCTGTTCCGGGAAAAGCTAACTGCGTTTTGCCATGACTTTCATAGTAATCGCCGGCAGCGGGGTTCATGGCCCCCAGGTCAAATTGCTTTATTTCCTGTAAGGTCATGGTACGGAGATCGTACTTGCCGGGTGTAACATATTTTCCATCCGGGCCTTTGGCCAGATTGTTGTTCATAAAGGGATTATGGCTGATAACAATTCTGCCGTCTTTGGTTAACTGCATATCCATTTCCAGCGTTGTCACGCCAAGTTCCATGGCGTAGGCAAAGGCGACCAGTGTGTTTTCCGGCCGGGCGTCGCGGCCGCCCCGATGGGCTTCCAAATCAAAAAGCGGCGGTACGGCTTTGGCCTCTGCCGATCGCATGATTAGCACACTCCCTCCGGTTGCAATGATGGCTGCCGCCAGACCGGTAGCCAAAAAACGCTGCCAGTTGTTTTTACCTGTCATGCTCCCTGTTCCCCCCTATTTTCATATGCTTGCTAATTAAATTATATTATGGAAAAACCTGGAGGTTGTTATCAGTGTATTATTTTTCGGTTAACAACAGCCCGCGTGGTGAAAGTAACGCTGCCGTTGCCGGCCGGCTGGACTTATTTAGCGTTGTGGCGGCGCAGCGACCATAGCAGCAGGATAAGAGCTGCTACGCCGGCGGCCGTCAGCCCGAGCTGGCCGCCGTAACCCGTTATCTGCCGCCAGCTATGGCCCAGTACAAAACCGGCATAGATAAGCCCGCTGCACCAAATAACCGAGCTGACTATGTTGCCGGCAATATACTTTTTCACGTTCATGGCCACAAAGCCGGCCGGTATGGGCACAGCGCCGCGCACAACCGGCAACAGCCGGCCGCACAGGACGGCCAGAACGCCGTATTGCTCCAGCCAGGCCGTAACAGTTGACAGCTTGTCGGCTGACGGTATGAGAAAAGTAAAATAGCGGGTAAGCCACGGTGACCGGCTAAAAAACCCAATCCCGTAACTGAGCAAGGCTCCCAGCAAATCGCCGGCCGCAGCGGCGCCAACCGCCGGCAGCAGGCTGATCTCGCCGGTATAAAGCAAATAGCCGGTAAAGCCCAGGGTCAGTTCCCCCGGCAAAGGAAAGCCAACGCCGGTCAACAGCAGGGCGGTAAAGATGGCGGCATAGATATTGCCGCCCATAGTACTTATTAATGTCAATACTGTTTGTTCCATGACCGACATTCAAACTCCATTGTGCCAAATTTTATGCTGCCTACACTGTATTGTTGCCGAAATTAAATAATAATAGCAAATTTGTGCCGTGGTTACGGCCTGGCCGGTTTATTGCGCAGGAACATTCCATGCTTTACTGACGGCGCGTTATAAATATCGTCCAACCGCCTCATACTAGTATTAATTAGGAGGAGGATATTATGAGAAAAAACCACAACAAAATTCTTGGACTTGCCACCGTACTCCTGCTGCTCCTTGCTGTTTTTCTGGGGGGGTGCTCCAACAATCTGACACCGGTTGAGCCCCAACCGCCGCATTCCGTTACCCCGCCCGCCTCGCCTGGCGGGCAGACCGGCCAACCCAGCCAACCCGGCCAACCCGGTCAGACGCCCGCCAACGATGTCACCGTGACGTATAACTACGGCGCTACCGGCCCGGTGCAGCTGTCAGCCAATAATTTAAGCCTGAAGGTGGGGCAAAGGCTAATCCTGCAGCCGGCTTCCGGCGTTACCAAAACCACCCGCTTCACATCTTCCGGCGATAATTTCTGGGGCGATATTATGAGGCAGGATACCAATCAGGAAACAACCGGCAAAGCGGTCTTTACCGCCGTAAAAGCCGGCAAGGGCAAGCTCCTGATCATTCCGAACAACACCGAAACAGACCGGGCGATTGAGTTATGGGCAACCGTCCAG
>JAEZQV010000022.1 GCA_023441125.1 Bacillota bacterium | reverse complement strand
GACGGCGATGACGGCGCGCTGAAAGGCTTCGCAGGCCGAACGGCAGGCGCTCTGGGTTCCCGTTAGCAGCGCTCCGCCAAAGTTCGTTTCGGTCGGCGGTCCGTAAAACGCTTTCATTTCCACTTCCGCCGCCTTGAGCGCCGCATCGATCCCGTACATGGCCTCCAGCGGCGGCGCTATCAGGTACGCCAGCGGCTCTCCCTCGGCTATACCCGCCACCTTGGACAGATAACTGCCCGTCCGCGAGATGGTATGCGGATACCAGGCCGTCTGCCCGCCGTCACAGGTATAAAAGAAGGCTTCGTTTTCCAGGTGATCGATGCAGGCGTCTATCCCCGCCTGCACTTCCGCCGGATTGGGCGCCGCCAGGATGCCGATGATTTCTCCCGACCGCGGGCCTGAGGCATGCGCCGCGCCTGCATAAAAGCTTTTGGCGTATACGACTTCCACTTCCGCTTTCTTGGTGGCCTCGTCCAGCGCCGTATAGGTCGAATCATCTATATTGGCGGTAATCATTCCGATCGATCGCTGATATTCTTTCAGCCCCAGTTTCTCCGCTAAATCCGGCGCGACATTCGGAATGAGCCGGACGGCTAACACTTTAGGCTTAATAGGCTCAATCATAACGATCCTCCTGCTTCTTCAATTATTTCCCCGCTTCCGGCGGACTGGCCGCACCGGCCGCTTTGCCTCTGGGCTTCTCTTCCTGGCTCGGCAGCTTGGGGAGGATTTGCTCCAGTTCCTGATGCGGCCGCGGTATTACATGACAGCTCATCAGCTCGCCTACCCGCTCGGCCGCTGCCGCTCCCGCATCCACTGACGCCTTGACTGCGCCGACATCCCCGCGCACCATGACGGTAACCAGCGCCCCGCCCACTTTTACCTTGCCGATCAGACTGACATTGGCTGCTTTCACCATCGCATCGGCCGCTTCAATTGCGCCGACTACGCCTTTTGTTTCCACCATGCCAAGGGCTATCATTTCGTCTCTGTACGCCATTGTCTTTTCTCCTTTTCAATCTGCTTTCGTTTGCCTGAACGTTAGGCCCGCACCCCGGTAATGCCGCCCGGAGTTCACCGGCCAAGCCTGAGGGTACTATGCGCAAAGCAATATCCGGTAACTGCTACTTATTAAAGCAAGAACCGTGCCAGCTTTTTGGCGTCCGGCGCCGGCAGGAACTATTCCAGGACAACATCTGGCCGACAGGGACTTTGCCCGCCCCCCACCTGCAGGCAGCGGCAGGCCGGAATACCCAAAATAGACTTATGGTAAATCAAATTTGATTTACCAGGGCCGGTTATCACACCACTGCACAGCGAGCTGATTAAACAGCCGCACGGCGAGCCTATTCTCTTTGTGCTCCCGCTCGACAGCTAACAGTCCGCCCGTATTTCCGGGCGGACTGTTAGCTGTCTGAATCTGGCATGATTATTGCATTTGAATTATCAGTGATAAAACCCCTGTTTTTAGGTTTTATACAATCCCCTTGGACAATGTACCGTGACAGCCCTACGTCTGTGGCTACTGACGGGAGACATTAGCCGGCGGTTCTAAGGTTGTCACGGTCCGCGGGGAAGGAGGTGACCGGTTCGCAGGCGGCACTACGGCAGCCACCCTAGCTTAAAGTAATGTAAATTCGGAGGTGAAGTATTTGACAGTCAGAGGAACACACGCCGGTTCCACGCGGATGGACGGAATCGGTCTCAGCATGTTTACCTATGATGAGCTCTACGATATCCATCTCGCCACCCTGGATGTTCTGTGGAATATTGGCGTGAAAGTCGAGAGCGAGGAAGCCCGTGAGATTTTTTACAGCCATGGCTGCACCTTAAACCGGGAAACCAACATCGTTAAAATCCCTGCTTACCTGGTAGAAGACGCCCTGCGCTCCATCCCCAAAACCTTTAGGGCTTGTGGCCGCAATCCGGAAAATGATTGGCTGAATGAGGGAAATCGCACCGGCTTTGTCAACTTCGGGGAAGCGGTGCGGATGATTGATCCTTATTCCCGCGAATTGCGCAAACCCCTGAAACAGGACGTGGACGACGTTACCCGCTTCTGCGAAGCCATGGATCAGATTATCATCTTTGAACGGGCCATCGGCCCGTCGGAAGTCGATCCGGACGTTGCCCAGGTCCACATTGCCGAATCCTTCTATAATTACTCGACCAAACATGCCTACATCGGCATGAACCGGCCGGAGAACATGCGCGCCGTCGCCAAGATGGGCTATGTGGTTGCCGGCGGCGAGGATAAATTCCGGGAACGGCCGCTTTTCTCCCAGAGCAGCGACCCGGTCAGTCCGTTAGTTCACTCTAAAGGCGCCACCGACACGTTGCTCGAAGCCATCCGCCTGGGCGTCCCGGCGAAAATCAATTCGATGGGTCTGGCCGGCGGCACCACTTGCGTTCACCTGGCCAGTACGCTGGTAACCCACAATGCGGAAATCCTCAGCATGCTGGTACTTAGCCAGTTGGTGAAAAAAGGCCATCCGATGGTCTATGGAACATCCACGACCATGATTGACCTCCGGACGACAGTTGCCTGCGTCGGCACCCCGGAACTCGCTCTCTTCAGTGCCGCCGTAGCCAAGCTTTCCCAGTTCTACAATTTACCGAGCTGGGTCGCCGGGGGATAGACTGATAGCAAAGTCCCTGATGCCCAAGCAGCCCATGAATTTACGCTGACAGCCCTGCTGCCGGCGTTGGCCGGAGCCAATATGATTTACGGCTTAGGCATGCTGGAAGGCGGCCTCACCTGGGACTACGCTCAACTGGTGATGCAGAATGAGATGGCCCGCATGATTCTGCACACAGTCAAAGGCATTCCGGTAACCGATGAGAAAATGGCCATTGAAGTTGTCCGTCAGGTAGGACCCGGCGGCGAATTCATCAGCCATGATCATACGTTTAAGAATTTTAGAGAGCTTTCCAAATCGCAATTGCTGGACCGCAGAAACCGAGAGGCTTGGTTGGCTGACGGCGGCAAAGATATTGTGGAATGCTCATATGAAAAGGCTAAAGATATTCTCGAGAACTTCAAAAATCCCAGTCCATTGCCCGAGAATATCCAGCAGCAGCTTAAGGAAATTGTTAAAGAGGCTGAAGCTGAAACCACTGAGATCAAGGCCAAAGAAAAGGAAGCATCCCGGAAGAAACCGAAGTTCTAAAGCAAACTGGCAGTACAAATACAGTGAGGGAGTCCAAAGAGGATTTGGACTCCCTCACCGTCATTTTTCGGTTATTCGCCCCATTAAAGCGGCGACCGCTATTTTTAATGAATGGCCTTCTTTTTAAAGGTGCCGCCCATAACATCATGAACATCGCTAATGGTTACAAACGCATTTTCATCAATTTCCTCAACCAGTGCCTTCAATTTGGCAATCTCCAGCCGGGTAATCACGGCATATAAAATATGCTTAGCCTCGCCGCTGTACCCGCCCTCACCGTGCAGCATGGTCACGCCCCGGCCCAGACGGGCCATGAGGGCGTCGGCAATGGCAGTCGCATGATCCGAGACAATGAGCACCGATTTGGATTCATCCAAGCCTTCAATGGTGATGTCGATCACTTTCGAGGCGATAAAATATGTAACCAGGGAATACATGGCCCGATCCCAGCCGAACACCAGCCCGGCAGCGGACAGAATGAACAGGTTTATTACCATAATAATTTCACCGACCGAAAAACTGGTACGCTTATCCAGCAGGATGGCGACAATCTCCGTACCATCCAGCGAGCCGCCGTAGCGGACAATCAGCCCCACTCCGATCCCCAGGATAATGCCGCCGAATACTGCTGCCAGAAATAAATCATTGGTCAGTCCGGGAATCGGCAAAAAAATATTGGTCCAATAGGACAGGGCGAGAATGGCAAAAATAGTCGACACGGTAAACGTTTTGCCGATTTGTTTGTAGCCCAGATAGACAAACGGGATATTGATTGCGACCAGGAACAGTCCCAAGGGCAGACCAGTCAGATGGCTGGCCATGATCGCAATGCCGACAACCCCGCCGTCGATGACATTGTTGGGAACCAGGAATATTTCCAGCCCGGCAGCGTAGATGATCGCCCCGGCAAACAGGATGATATAGCGCTTGATTTGTTGCAGAGTCTTATGTTTCTTCGGCAAATTTAAAACCTCGCTTTCTGTGCTGTGCTCTTAAAATACAGCATCGCTACTCTGGCTTTATAGTAAAGGCAAACCGGCGCCGTTGTCAAATGTAAGCAGCACGGAGCGGCCGGACAGTACTGTCCGGC
>JAEZQV010000420.1 GCA_023441125.1 Bacillota bacterium | reverse complement strand
CCATTACTGACCACAACGCCTGTGATAATGTTACTGCCGCCCTGGAAGCGGCCAAAGGCACTGCTGTCACCGTACTTCTTGGCATGGAAGTCGAGAGTAAGGAGGAAGTTCACCTAATTGTGCTGTTTGAGAAAATGCGGCAGCTTAAGGCCTGGGAGATGTTTACACAACAGCATATGTCCGGTCGCCTCAATGATGCAGACCGCTTTGGCGCGCAATTCATTGTTGACGCCGATGACAATTTTGTCGCCGAGAAATCGGAGCTGTTGCTGGCGTCATTGACTGCCGGCGTTGCCGAAATTTCTGCGACGGTTAAAAGTATTGGCGGGATATGTATCGCCAGCCATATAGACCGACCGGTTTACAGCATTATTTCTCAGTTGGGTTTCATCCCGCCTGATGTTGAACTGGCGGCTGTGGAGGTCTCACGGCATATGCAGGTACAGCATGCACCTCAGCGCATACCCGCTATTGGCCGCTTGCCTGTAATAACGTCCTCGGATGCCCATGTGATGGATGATTTTGTCAATGGCCCCAAAACAGTATTTTATCTCGAACAACCGACATTAGGGGAAATCCGGCAGGCATTATTAGCTCAGAATTCGCGAAAGGTGGTGGTTTAACCACTATATTACTATCAGCCTTACCAGAATAATTGTGATTTTTTCATAAGGAGGAAGTTAACATGAACAGCGACAAGGAAACGAAATGCTGCTGTGGTGGCGGTGAAGTCAACAAGCTGGCTCTGGATCAACTGGAAGCAATTCTGGTTAAATATCAGGGCGTAAAAGGAGCTCTTATTCCGGTGCTGCAGGAAGCGCAACATGCGTATGGCTATCTGCCCCGGGAGGTTATCCAAAGCATTGCTGAAAAAATGGCAATTCCTGTTAGCCAGATTTATGGTGTGGTAACGTTTTATTCCCAATTCCACCTCAACCCCCGTGGTAAAAACATTATCCGTGTTTGTCAAGGCACTGCCTGCCACGTGCGTGGTGCTAAAGGCATCCTCAAAGCTTTGGAAGACAGTTTACAGGTTAAAGCTGGCGGCACAACTCCGGATCTTAAATTTACTTTGGAAACAGTGGCCTGTATCGGGGCCTGCGGTTTGGCTCCGGTGCTCATGGTCAATGACGATACCCATGGTCGTCTGACCCCCAACATCATTCCTGACTTATTGGCAAAATACGCCTAAGCTCGCCAATGCGTGAAATATCTCTTCATATACTTGACCTGGTTCAGAATTCGATTGAAGCCGGAGCGACGCAAGTTGAGTTGGAAATAGTTGAAGATTTGGTTAAGGACAGCATGATTATCAGACTTTCTGACAACGGGCGGGGCATGAATGAAAAACTTCGCCAATTAGTCATTGATCCTTTTATAACCACCCGGACTACTAGACGTATTGGTTTGGGACTGCCCCTGATGGACATGTCCACAAAACGCTGCGGTGGATATTTACGACTTGATTCTACGCCTGGCAAGGGGACTGTGGTTGAAGCGATGTATCAGCACAGCCATTTTGACAGGCCGCCAATGGGGAATCTGGTAGAAACAATTAAGAGTATCCTTGTTGCTAACCCGGAACTGCACTTTTTATATAATCATACCGTTAACGACAGGAGTATCTCGGTTTCTTCCCAGGAGATAGCCAATATTTTGGATGGTATTCCATTAACGCAGCCTGATGTATTAATCTGGCTGCATGGGTACTTGTCAGATAACATAGCCAATTTGTACGGAGGTGCTGAAGATGAAAACAATTGAGGATTTAAAACGCCTGCGGGAACAGCTAAAGTCTCAAAATAACCTGCGCCACGAAGGTGGCACTCAAATAATTGTTGGCATGGGTACTTGTGGTATTGCTGCCGGTGCTCGGCAAGTCATGACTGCTATTTTAGAGGAAGTTGCCAAGCTTAAGCTTGAAGACGTTAAAGTCTGCCAGACCGGTTGCATCGGCATGTGCGAGAAAGAAGTGCTGGTTGATGTTGTGCGGCCCGGTGAACCAAGGATAACGTATGGCAGAGTGACACCGGCAGATGTCCCCAAAATTATCGCCGAGCATGTAATTAACGGACGGATTGTAGCAGAACTTGCTATCGGTAAAATAACCGAATAATTTTGGTAGAGTAACAGGAGGGGATATTATGGAACATATAAGAGCGCATGTGCTCATTTGTGCCGGTACTGGCTGCGTATCTTCGGGTTCAAAGAAGGTTGAAGCCGCATTTCAGGCAGAACTGGCTAAAAAAGGTTTAGATAAAGAAGTAAAAATTGTTGAAACCGGTTGTCACGGTTTTTGCGAGATGGGTCCGCTGGTCATCATCTACCCGGAGGGCACCTTCTATGTTCGCGTGCAGGAAGCCGATGTACCTGAACTGGTGGAAAACCATCTTTATAAAGGACGTATTGTCGAGCGGCTGTTATTTAAAGAGCCGATTACGCATGAAAAAATTCCCAGCTACAGCGAAATTGATTTCTATAAGAAACAAATGCGGATGGTGCTGGCCAACTGCGGTCACATCAACCCTGAAGATGTCAACGAATATATTGCTGAAGGCGGCTATGAAGCATTAGGCAAGACTTTGACCGAACTGAAACCGGATGAAGTGGTGGAAGAAGTTAAAAAATCCGGGCTGAGAGGCCGGGGCGGCGGTGGGTTCCCGACCGGTATGAAGTGGGGCTTTACCCGTAATGCTCCCGGCACCAAAAAATATGTGGTTTGTAATGCCGACGAGGGCGACCCCGGCGCGTTCATGGACCGCAGTGTGCTGGAAGGCGACCCCCATCGCATCATTGAAGGGATGGCCATTTGCGGCTATGCCATTGGTGCCGACGAAGGCTATGTCTATGTACGGGCGGAATATCCGCTGGCTATTAAACGTTTGAAAATCGCCATTAAGCAGGCCGAAGAGCTGGGCCTCTTAGGTGAAAATATTTTAAATAGCGGTTTTAACTTTAGATTGAAGATCAAAGAAGGCGCCGGCGCCTTTGTCTGCGGTGAAGAAACTGCGCTCTTGGCTTCCATTGAAGGCAAACGCGGTATGCCGCGTCCGCGTCCGCCGTTCCCCGCCATTTCCGGTCTGTGGGGCAAACCGACCAACATTAATAATGTTGAAACTTTTGCTAATGTGCCGCAGATCATTACTAAGGGTTCTGCATGGTATGCCTCCATCGGTACCGAGCGCAGTAAAGGCACCAAAGTATTTGCCCTTACCGGCCGTATTAACAATACCGGTCTGGCTGAAGTTCCCATGGGTATCACCATGCGGGAGATTATTTATGAAATCGGCGGCGGTATTCAGGGCGGCAAAAAATTTAAAGCCGTGCAGATCGGTGGTCCGTCAGGCGGTTGCCTGCCCGAAAACCTGCTGGACTTGCCGGTGGACTATGATTCGCTGATTCAGGCCGGCGCGATGATGGGGTCAGGCGGTCTGGTTGTTATGGACGAAACCACTTGTATGGTGGATGTCGCCAAATTTTTCCTGAACTTTACCCAATCCGAGTCTTGTGGTAAATGTACGCCTTGCCGTGAAGGCACCAAACGGATGCTGGAAATCCTTACCCGGATCACCGAAGGCAATGGCCGTGAGGGTGATATTGCCCTCCTGGAATCCATGGCCAAAAATATCAAGACCACGGCTCTGTGCGGTTTAGGCCAGACGGCGCCGAATCCGGTATTATCGACACTGCATTATTTCCGGGCTGAATATGAGGCGCATATTAAAGAAAAACGCTGTCCGGCCGGGGCTTGCACCAACCTGCTGCAATACAGCATCACCGAGACCTGCAAAGGCTGCGGTCTGTGTAAAAAAGCTTGTCCGGTCGAGGCCATCAGCGGTGAGGTTAAGGCACAACACGAAATTGACACCGCTAAGTGCATCAAATGCGGTGCCTGCTTTGATAAATGTCCGTTTAAATCAATTATTAAAGCGTAAACTTGCTGGTTGATCGCCGGCAGTTGCCTTGTTTAGAAAGAGAATGATTGGAAAAGAGAGGGTGACACAACGATGGATATGGTTAATATAACAATCGATGGCCAGAAGGTCACGGTGCCGAAAACATCGACTGTTTTGGAAGCAGCTACTTCGCTCGGAATACAGATTCCGACTTTGTGCTATCATCCTGAATTGCGTGTGGAAGGGGCCTGCCGGGTTTGTATGGTTGAGGTTGAAGGCGCCCGCAGTTTGGTAGCGTCCTGCGTTTTCCCCGTTAATGAAGGTATGGTCGTTCGTACCAATACTGCCGCTGTGCGCGAAGCGCGGAAAACAGTGGTCGAGCTTTTACTTGCCAATCACCCGACAGATTGTCTGTCCTGCCAGCGCAACTTAAACTGCGAACTGCAGGATATTGCGGCTGATCTGGGGGTTAGGGAAATCCGGTTTGATGGCGAAAAGAAAAGCTATCCTTTGGACAACAACAATCCGTCGCTGGTCCGGGACCAAAGCAAATGCATTCTGTGCGGCCGTTGCATCCGCGCTTGCAGTGAGCGCCAGGGCGTACATGTGTACAGCTTTGCCAACCGAGGTTTTAACACTACAGTAGTGCCGGCTTTTAATCTGGGTCTGGATGAAGTGGCCTGCACGTACTGCGGACAGTGTGCGGCGGTCTGCCCGACCGGTGCTATCGTGGAAAAAGACGATACCCAGGCAGTATGGCAAGCGCTCAGTGATTCGACCAAGCACGTTATTGTGCAGACGGCTCCCGCGGTGCGGGTGGCGTTAGGCGAAGCGCTTGGCCTGCCCCATGGCTCCATTGTTACCGGCAAAATGGTAACGGCCTTAAAGCGCCTTGGTTTTGACAAAGTATTTGACACCAACTTTACCGCCGACCTTACCATCTGGGAAGAAGGGTCTGAGTTTATCGACCGTCTTAATAATGGCGGCAAACTGCCGATGATTACCTCTTGCAGCCCAGGGTGGGTTAATTTCATTGAATTGAAATACCCCGACCTCTTGGATCATTTGTCATCAGCTAAATCACCGCAGCAGATGTTTGGCGCTATTGCTAAGACCTATTATGCGGAAAAAGCCGGTATTGATCCCAAAGATATTGTTTCCGTGTCCATTATGCCCTGCACCGCCAAAAAAGCGGAAGCAGCCCGGCCGGAAATGAATGCCAGCGGCTATCAGGATGTGGATTATGTCCTGACTACCCGGGAATTGGCCCGTATGATCCGGGAAGCCGGCCTGACCTTTGGTGGTCTCGCGGAGTCGGAATTCGACGCCCCGCTTGGTATCGGCTCCGGCGCCGGCATGATATTCGGCGCTACCGGCGGCGTAATGGAAGCCGCCCTCCGGTCGGTTGTTAAAATGGTAACCGGCAAAGAGCTCGATAATATTGAGTTTCAGGCTGTGCGCGGGATGACTGGCATCAAAGAAGCCGCGGTACCTGTAACAGAAGGCTTGACAGCCAAGGTTGCCGTTGCCCACACGTTGGCGAATGCCCGTGTGCTCTTGGATAAAATCCGTGCCGGTGAAGCCGACTATCATTTCATAGAAATCATGGCCTGCCCGGGAGGTTGCTCGGGTGGCGGCGGTCAGCCGATTATCACTTCGGCTGAGCATCGTCAGAACCGTATTGACTCCATTTATGAATGCGATAAGAACTGCGCGCTGAGAAAATCGCATGAAAACCCGGCCGTTAAAGAACTTTATGATACTTGGCTGGGTAAGCCGCTGGGCGAAAAATCGCATCATCTGCTTCATACCCATTACCATCCCCAGAAAAAATGTTAATAAAAAAAGGGTGTCCGTGAGGACATCCTTTTTTTTATCCTGTTAGCAAGTATAACTTTCTAACAGGATAAGGGCGCGGCTTGCGATTTCGCCAAAGGCTTGGCGCAAGCCGTGTTTTCTTTATAGCCTTTTTGCATCCTTACCGGGTATTCGGGAAATACTAGGGCAGCAATCTGGTTGATTTTTATAATTTAAAGCAGGAATTTACCGTATGAGTGAGAATAGATTACATGGATATGAAAAAAGCTGCGTAATGAGCGCTGACTATTGCTAGGGAGAGTTGTATTTTTATGAAGGAAAGTAAGGAAAATGCGGTAATATCTAAAGCAACGATTGATCGGCTGCCGCTCTATTATCGTACTCTTAAACTAAGCCAGGAAGAAGGCATAGAAATAATTTCTTCTGATGAGTTGGGTCGGAAGATTGGAGTTACGCCGGAACAAATTCGGAAGGATTTATCGGCTTTCGGTGAATTCGGCAAAAAAGGCGTAGGCTATTATGTGCGGGAACTCATGCGCAACATTGGTGAAATACTGGGGCTCAACCGCAAATGGAATATAGCGATTGTCGGGGTGGGACATCTGGGCTGGGCTCTGGCCAATTATGCCAACTTTTCGCCGCAGGGCTTTCACCTGCAAGCGATCTTTGATGTGGACCCTGATAAAATTGGTCGCTATATTAATGAAGTGGAAATTTATCACATTGACAGAATGCAGGAGATTATCAAGGCGCGGGAGATTCAAATCGGCATTATTACAGTGCCTGCCGAACATGCCCAGTCCATTGCCAGCTTGCTTGTCGCTGCCGGCATTAAAGGAATCTGGAATTTTGCTCCCATTAAGCTGGATGTTCCTGCTAATATTCATGTCGTCAGCGAAGATTTGTCAGTGGGTTTAAGCAGTATGTCCTACTATCTTTCCCGGCAAAACTAAACATTCGAAAAATAAATGTAAAAAAAATATCAAAACATGTCAATAAGTAGCAGGAATTCGGTTCTATTTAGAGAATAGATATAGTACAATACAATATCATCATAGTCAGCATTTATGATATGGACAAGCGGTAGCAGGCCGCATTGGAAATATTCATAGATATTTCGCTCTTATGGTCTGTTGCCTTACCGGCAGCAGATAACTAGTAAGTGCGCACCTAGGCTTGTTTTGTTAATACAAAATAATCCCATAGGTGCTTTTTTATTGTGTAATTAATTGTAAATTTTTTTTGTTATTACCTCTGTAAGATCTCTGACAGTGGTTTTGGTATGATTGCTGTAGGTGGCAGGCTGGCTGTTGTATTGTAATGCCCTATGGAATAATTTTTGCCGTTTTCCTAACAATAACATTGATTATACCTAAACCTAGATTATTTATCGATTCGAAGGGAGAGTGCGCAATGATTGACATTAAAGACCGCGTAAGAAACAAAGCGCTACAAGCTAAAATTGCGAGCGCGGCAGAGGCGGCTGCCAGTATCAAACCGGGAATGAACATTGGTACGAGCGGTTTTACGCCGGCCGGTTATCCCAAAGCAGTACCGCTGGCGCTGGCTGAAAGAATGAAAGAGGAAAACTTTAAAATTAACTTATGGACCGGCGCCTCGGTAGGTAAGGAATTGGATGGCGCGCTGGCCGGAGTCAACGGCATTGGCAAACGGCTGCCCTATCAGACCAATGATACGATGAGAAAAGCTATCAATAGCGGCGCGGTCCAATATACTGACCTGCATTTGAGCCATGTGGCGCAAATGTCCCGCTATGGATTCCTGGGCGGCAAAGTTGACGTAGCCATTGTGGAGGCTTGTGCGATCACGGAAGAAGGGCATATTGTGCCTACCACTTCGCTGGGGAATGCCGCCTCTTTTGTTCAAAGCGCCGATTTTGTTATCGTTGAAATTAATACTACTCAGCCGCTTGAACTGGAAGGAATGCATGACGTCTATATCCCTTTAGATCCTCCGCATCGTCAGCCGGTTCCCTTGGTGAAAGCCGACGATCGCATTGGTATGCCTTATATTCCTTGCAGCCCTGATAAAATCGCTTACATAGTTCCTTGCGACATAAAAGATGATGTTCGTCCGCTGGCTGCTATTGACGACGATGCCCGGGCTATGACCGGACACCTCATAGATTTCCTGAAAAAAGAAATTAAAGTTGGCCGTATGCCGGCCAATCTTTTGCCGCTGCAATCCGGTGTGGGTTCGGTAGCCAACGCTGTTGTTGCCGGTCTGGCCAATTCTGAATTTGAAAACCTGACCGTATATACCGAAGTTATTCAAGATGGCATGTTTGATCTTATTGACGCCGGCAAACTGACCTTTGCCTCGGGCACATCCATTACCCCGTCGCCGGATGGGTTAAAAC
>JAEZQV010000340.1 GCA_023441125.1 Bacillota bacterium | reverse complement strand
GGTACAGGCTATAGACACCGTCCGGCGGATTATTGGCTGGACAGGTGCCCGGATTACCGTGATGGATGCGGTCAAACACGATTGGTGTACAGCTCTCATCAGCCATGTACCGCATATTGGTGCGGCCGCTTTAGTAAACCTGCTCGCTTTTTCAGACGATCAGGACAGCAGCATTAAGCTGGCCGGTGGCGGCTTTCGGGATACTACGCGGATTGCTTCTTCCAACGCCGATATGTGGGCCGATATTTGTATGACCAACGCCGGGCCGATTGCCGACAGTCTGGATAAATTTATTCAATCACTCACTGCGGTAGCCGCAGCTGTCCGGCAGGGCGACCGGGCCTGCCTTCATTCTTTCTTTGCCAAGGCTAAAGAACGGCGGGATGAACTGCTGGCGCTGGAACAGTTAGCTAGCGAACAACCCTTGTCCAATGGGCGTTGACGATTTGGGCCATAAGCTTTTTGCCTTCAATATCAGGATGCAGGCCGTCGATGGCTAAATAGTCAGGCAGCTCGTGATTGCTGTCGGTGAAGTAGGGTTCAATATCAATACAGTACCGTTGCTGGCGGATGAATTGATTAACCGTCGCAAACTCTTCCTGCCAGTTGCTAACCGTTTCTTCTCTAAACACGGTGTCAATCGCTTGCGGATTGATCGGCGGCAAAGTCAAAAATATTGGTCTGATGCCATTAGTCAGGCATTTATCCCGTATTGCCGCCAGTTCGGCAATAACCTGCGTGGCCGGGACACCACCGCGCAGACTGTTGGTTCCACCGAGAATAATCAGGTACTTCGGCTTAAAAGGCAGTACGTCATGGTCAAACCTCGCTAACATGGTTTCGGTCGTATCGCCGCTTTTCCCTAAATTTACGACAGGAAAGTGAAGATAACTCTGGAAACTGTAATCGTAATCAGCGGGTGAATAAGAAATGGCGCCTCCGCCATGGGTAATACTGTCGCCAAAGGTTGCCGCATACTGCCCGCGGCTTACGTCTACCGTGTATTCGGCCGTATCGGAATAGCCCCCCACCGGATTGCCGGCAGCATCGATACCCCGGACCCGCCAGTAATATTTTCCGGGGGTTAAGCGAGGTTCGTCATCGTAGCAGTCATTTAGATTGGTGACCGTTTTACTCCAGATACGGTAACGGGAAGGAGCAACGCCATTAGGATTTTCGGCTGGCTGACGGGTAAGCTCAACTTCATAGCTGACCGCCCCGTGCAGCGGTATCCAGGAGTAAGCGGGATAAAGGGGTACCGGCAGGCTGGTAAATTTCGTACGGTTGTTAATCAAGGGCTTGTCAGGCGGAGTAACATCACGGGTTACCCAAATTTCCGCCGTGTCGGAGAATACCCCCAAAGGATTGCCTTTCTGATTGAGCGCACGTACCCGCCACAGGATACATTCGCCCTCATACCAGGAAAAATCAGCCTGATAGCCGTTGGTAAAGACCTCACGGGTTATCCGGAGTTGATTTTCGGATGGTAAAACATCATTGGGATTTTCCGGCGGCGCAGTTAAAAATTCCAGTTCATAATATACGGCGCCAGGAACTACCGTCCAGGTGAGAAATGGCCGGGTAGAGGCGGGGGCTGAGGCAGGATAAAAGGAAGTAGGCTGTGGTTTAACTTTGTTGAAGTCTTCCGCTTCCCGGCCGCTGACATCAGATAAGCTGATATAGTTGGAAAACCTGCCTAACGGGTTATGAAACAGTGTCCGGGCAGATACGCGCCAATAGGTATGAAAAGGAAAGTTCTCGTCAATAACTAGGTTATCTTTCATAGTCCTGTAAGTGACAATGCGCTCAGAACCGGTAGCTTCCAACTGATCATCGGCCGGGGGAATACTTAGGGCTTCAACCTGATACACTGCGGGATAAGGCACCTTTGCCCAGCGTAAGACATATTCGTTATCCGTATAGCTGATTTCCAGCTGCGGTTTGAATTGGCTGAGACCAACTTTTTCAGAGGCTTCCAACGCGTAAATCAGCGTTATTATCAGGCAAATACTTATACTAATTTTTTTCAAGATTACACCTACCGGATCCTATATAAAAACTTTAGCTTTATCTTACCACAATCTAGTATTGCCTAAAACTACATTGGCGATAAGATTTCGGACAGAAAGAAACTTTGCGAAAAGACTCGCAAAGTTTCTTTTATTTATAAGCACCTTGACATAACCTTGTTATCGGCCTGTTGCTGGCGGGTGCGGCAGTGAATCGGACAGACGCCGGTACGTTTCTTGAACAGCTTACTGAAATAATACGGATCAGCGTAGCCCACACAGAGGGAAATCTCCGCCACGGAACAATCTGTAGTGCATAAAAGCTCCCGGGCACGGCGCACCCGGCATTCAATCACATATTCATTCGGTCCTGTGCCGATAAATTTTTTAAACAAATAAGCAAACTGCTTGCTGTTTAAGTCATACAGGTTAGCCAGCTTAGGCACGCTGAGCGGTTCCATGTAATGATAGTTAATATACTCCACCGCTTGCGCTATCAGGTCCCGGCTTTTTTCGTCCCGCCGGTTGACCGCGCAGGTGGCAATTTCTTCCCAGATAGCAAGAAACAGGGAGCTTTTTTTCTGCACTGACTGACTGTCCCGTTTGGCGCTGACATAAAACAACCGGAATAACAGATCGCTCAGACGGGTACTATAGCCCGCATTGAGCTGACAGTGAGGCAAGCCGCCGGGAAAGTCCCTGTCGTTATTATACACTTCATAGTGAATGATCATAAGTTCCCATTCGGTTTGGCCGAGAACTTCTTTATCCAACGGCAGGTTGGGGCCGGCATAAAAAATTTTTCCTGGCTCCATCTCGTAGGGTACGCCGTCAAAAAACATTCTTGCCCGTCCGCGTAAGGGAAAAATTAAGCCGGAATACGGCGGGGTGAAAACGCCAAAATGTTTTTTCTCGGGGGGCACCATCCACTTGCTTACATCTATCACATTAAAATTAACTTGGGAAAAATAATTAGCCAATTCGCTAACAGCTGCCAGCATACTTAGTATACCTCTTTTCCGTTAACCTTTTTTTAAAGCCTGTTCGGTCAGATTTATGTAGTCGATTATTTGTAGTACTTTAACGTAAATAGCGATAATGATTATCATTATTATAGTAATTGTTTATACCGCATGTCAATAATTCCTTTATTTGCTTTATTGCAGCAGTTACAAGCCGAATACCTCTTTAGAAAATAATCCAGGTTGATTTGGAGAAATCACCATTTACTGTAAGTTTTTTGCCTGTTATTCTATCTATACAGAGATAATTGAGAGTGATAATCATTTAAAACTACTCAATAAAAAGTAACTCCTTGAAGTGAGGCGACACACAATAATGCAGAAAAAGTTATCCCCAGCTAAAAAAAAGTTACTTTATGCTTTGGTCGGCAGCAGCTTGTTCTGGAATACACCGCTATTCAGTTATGCGGTAGATACAAGCAAAGCAGTGACACCGCTCAGCGAGACGAAAGCTGAACAGGCGTCAACAGACGAAAAGGATTTGGCGCAGCATGAATTCGCACTTGATGAAGTTAAGGTTACGGCCGACCGTGTCTACAGACTTCCACCAGCTTATGTCGGTGACCAAGTGGCTCGCGGCGCAAATCTTGGTGTCCTGGGCAATAAAGACTTTATGGACACACCGTTTAATATCACCAGTTATACTGCGCGGATAATGGAGGATCAGCAGGCTAATACCCTGTCTGACGTACTCATGAATGATTCTTCTGTCCGTTTTACCACTTCCGGCGGTCACATGAATGAAAACTATACAATCCGTGGCTTAGACGTCAATTATGAACATCTATATTTTAACGGTATGCAGGGGCTGGCTCCTCTCAATCATGTCCCTGTTGAATTTCTTGAGCGGGTAGAAGTGCTCAAAGGCCCTAGCTCCTTTCTCTACGGTGGCGTGAACACTTCAGTGGGCGGCGCTATTAACTTGGTGCCTAAACACGCTGGCGAGGAGGACATCACGGCCTTTACCACTGGCTACACCTCATCGTCCCAGTTCGGCGGCCATATCGACATCGGACGCCGCTTCGGGCAAAATAAAGAATGGGGCCTCCGCTTCAACGGCGTTTATAAAGACGGTGACACTGAAACCGATGGCCAGTCCAAGGAACGGCTATTAGGTGCATTGGGCCTGGATTACCACCATGACCGCTGGCGTCTGTCTCTAGATGCTTACGGTTCACAGGAGATCTATGATAATGGTTCGATTTCGATGTATCAGTTATCGAACGGTTATGTAAAAGCACCGGACGGCTCGACCAATGTGTTGCAAGGAACCTACGGCACTTCCCGGAACAATGCTGCACTGTTTAAAGGCGAGTATGATTTCAATCAAAATTTGACTGCCTATGCCAGCATCGGCAAACTTTCCAGTAATTCCACCGGTTACCTCACCGGCAATCACGTTCGCAGTTTTAAAGCTAACGGAGATGCATCCGTTAATCTTTACAATCAATACCAGTGGACGGATACTGTCTCCTCTGAATTTGGCTTGCGCGGCAATTACCGGACCGGTTCGCTCAAGCACCAACTGATTTTAGCTGCAAATTACATGGAACAGGAACAGGGGGTTGCTTCCGTAGCCAGTAATTCAGGTTATATCTACACAGGTATTTCGACCAACATCTACAATCCAACTTCGCTTGCTGCTTACCTGGCGCAAATATCCTCGCCATCGAAGCCGAAAACAACTAGCGAAACAGATCTTTCCAGTTGGCTGTTGGCCGACACCCTTTCCTTTGACGAGGACAAAGTTCAATTAACATTAGGGCTTCGTCAGCAGAATGTAAAAACAAAAAGTTATAATGTCAATAACAATTATGCTTTGACATCCTCTTACGATTCCGATGCTGATACACCGGTCGTCGGCCTCGTCATAAAACCGTGGGGTGAATCGGTCGCACTTTACGCTAACTATATTGAAGCGCTATCTCCGGGTACTACAGTCACGAATACAGCCTATGCCAATTATGGGGAAGTATTGGCTCCATATAAAAGCAAACAGCACGAATTAGGCGTCAAATGGGACCGTGGCCGCTTCGCCAATACCCTTTCATTCTTTCAAATCACCAAACCAAGCCAAACCACCTTTAACAATGTGCAGGCTTATGACGGGGAACAGAAAAACCGAGGCATTGAATGGAATACTTTTGGAGAATTGTCAAAAAACCTGCGGCTTTTGGGCGGCGTTACCTATCTGAAAGGAGAATTGATTCGTCTGGCAACAGCCTCTGCGACTAATGAAGGCAATACGCCTTATGGGATTCCAAAATGGCTGATGAATGCCGGCGTGGAATGGGATACTCCCTGGAACTCCGATTTGACGTTTTCCTTTCGAGCCGTATACACTGGCTCCCAATATCTTAATAATGCCAATACTGAAAAATTACCGAGCTGGGTGCGTTATGACCTCGGCGCGCGGTATAAAACTACCGTCAACAAAGTTCCGGTCACCTTCCACGCCAGCATTGAAAACCTGTTCGATAAGCATTACTGGGCCGGCGCCTTTAGCGATAATTTTGTTACCCTGGGCGGGGCCCGCACATTTAAATTGTCGGCAACTATGCAGTTATAAGTTGGGTGCTGTATGAAACTCTTTCTGGAAACGGTTCGCTATCTTAGAGAAATTTTACCCGTCACCGGCCAGCCGGCGGAAACTATCCTGCGTGTTCTTGCCGCTGTATTCGGCGGCTATGCCTTGACCTTCAGCGCACTGGCAGCCTTGGTGTTATTACTGCCGTTGCGGCCGGTGGAAGTGGTGTTTTTCAGTCCGCTATTTCCCGGGCTGATCTATCTTGGGGCTTTCTTGTGGGCCTTGGCCGCTCCGAGTGTCCGGCGCGCCTGGCGGGACATCTTGCTGCTAACAGCAGTGTGCGGCCTGTGTGCCCTGGCCGCCTGGCTGAAATAAAGGAGAATACGCATGAATACACCAATAACAAACAAGCTTTTTACCCGCTCCATGAGGGCATTGCATACCTGGGGAGGATTGGTTTTTGGCTGGTTGCTGTTCACTATTTTCCTTACCGGCACGCTGGCGGTGTTTGAACCCGAATTGACCCACTGGATGCACCCGGAATTAAGAGTAAGCGCAACATCACCTGCCCAGTCGCTGGCGGCAGCCGATAAGAAACTCCGCCTGTTCGCTCCCCGGGCCGATAGCTGGCTAATCCGTATGCCGCAGGACCGCTCACCGGTACCGGAAATCAGCTGGCGGCAAGGGAGAATATCGCTCGAACGGTATTTGGATCCGTTGACAGGCAAGGTGCTCAAGGAGCGACAGTCAGAAGGCGGCCATTTCTTTGCCCGGTTTCATACCGATCTGAGCAGCGGCAAGGCAGGCCTGTGGCTGGTCGGTTTGTCCTCGGTCGTAATGCTGGCGGCGGTACTATCCGGGATCGTTATCCGTAAACGGGTTTTCGCCGATTTCTTCCGGCTGCGCTGGCGGCGGACCTGGTTTGACGTCCACACCGTAAGCGGTGTGTTCACTATGCCGTTTGTGCTGGTGATAACCTACACCGGGATGATTCTTACCTTCTTTTTTTTAATGCCGCTTGCACCCCAGCTGCTGTATAAAAATCAGGTGGGAATGTGGGCCGATGTTTTTCAGTTTCCGGACCGGGCCCGCGCCAATAGGCCTGCCGAGCTGGTGCCGTTAGAGCAGCTGCTGCCCTTGGCCGAAGCCCAGTTAGGAAAAAATAACGTGATGCTCGTACAGATAAAAAACCCGGGTGACCGGCAAGCTACGGTAACTTTTATCCGGCGTATCGATGACCGGATCGCTGCGGTCGGTGACCGGGCAACTTTTGACGGCGTCACCGGTGAACTGCTTAGTACCCATACCAACTGGAATCCCTATGTGTATGCCTTCCGGTTTCTGGCTGGCTTGCATGTAGGTAAATTCGGCGGGTATACTATTTCCTGGCTTTACTTTGCCGCCGGGTTAGCCAGTTGTGCCATGATCGCTGCCGGCCTGATTGTCTTT